>JAPSIX010000006.1 GCA_031178475.1 Microbacterium sp.
TCTTCAGGCGGATGTTGGCGAACGTGCCGCGGATCATCACCTCGTGGTTGCCCCGACGCGAGCCGTACGAGTTGAAATCGCGCTGCGCCACGCCGTGCTCGGTGAGGTACTGAGCGGCCGGGGTGCCCGCCTTGATGTTGCCCGCCGGGCTGATGTGGTCTGTGGTGACCGAATCGCCCAGGGTGGCCAGCACGCGAGCGCCGGTGATGTCGTGCACGGGCTGGGGATCGCGCTCCATGCCGTCGAAGTACGGCGCCTTGCGCACGTAGGTCGACTCGGGGTCCCATTCGAAGATGGGGCCGGTCGGCGTGGGGAGGTTGCGCCAGCGCTCGTCGCCGTCGAAGACCGTGGCGTACTGCTTGATGAACTGGTCGCGCGAGATCGAGTGGTCGATGACTTCCTGCACCTCGTCCGAGGAGGGCCAGATGTCCTTCAGGAACACATCGTTGCCGTCGGCGTCCTTCCCGAGCGGGTCGGTCTCGAAGTCGAAGTGCATCGAGCCGGCCAGCGCGTAGGCGACCACCAGCGGCGGGCTGGCGAGGTAGTTCATCTTCACGTCGGGGCTGATGCGGCCCTCGAAGTTGCGGTTTCCCGAGAGCACGGCGGTGACGGCCAGGTCGTTCTCGTTGATCGCGGCGGAGACCTCTTCGATCAGCGGGCCGGAGTTGCCGATGCACACGGTGCAGCCGTACCCGACGGTGTAGAAGCCGAGCGCCTCGAGGTCGTCCTGCAGGCCGGACTTCTCGTAGTAGTCCGTCACAACCTTGGATCCGGGTGCCAGCGTGGTCTTCACCCACGGCTTCTGCTTCAGCCCCTTCTGCAGTGCCTTGCGCGCCAGGAGGCCGGCGGCGACCATGACCGTCGGGTTGGAAGTGTTGGTGCACGAGGTGATCGCGGCGAGCGTGACCGCGCCGTTGTCGAGCATGTAACGCTGCCCGTCCTGGCTGGTCACCTCGACCGGCTTGGATGCCGGGTGCGTGCCGCCGCTGAACAGCAGCTGCGACTCGGCGTGCTCGGTCTCGTGCTGGTGGGAGACACCCTGTTCGGCGACATGCTCGTGCTCGACGCCGGGAGTGGTGCCGGGATCGGAAGCCGGGAAGGTGCCTTCGACCTCGACCGTCTCCTCGCCGATGTCGGCATAGCCGAGAATGTCCTTCTCGAACTGCTGCTTCGCCTCGGACAGCAGGATGCGGTCCTGCGGGCGCTTCGGCCCCGCGATCGAGGGAACGACCGTGCTGAGGTCCAGTTCCATGTACTCGCTGAAGACCGGCTCGCGCGACGGGTCGTGCCAGAGAGTCTGCTCCTTCGCGTACGCCTCGACGAGCGCCACGGCCTCGTCGCTGCGTCCGGTGAAGCGCAGGTAGTCGAGCGTGACATCGTCGATCGGGAAGATCGCCGCGGTCGAACCGAACTCCGGCGACATGTTGCCGATCGTCGCGCGGTTGGCCAGCGGCACGGCCGCGACGCCTTCGCCGTAGAACTCGACGAACTTACCGACGACGCCGTGCTGGCGGAGCATGTCGGTGATCGTGAGCACGACGTCGGTGGCCGTGACGCCGGCAGGGATGTCGCCGGTGAGCTTGAATCCGACCACACGAGGGATAAGCATCGACACGGGCTGGCCGAGCATCGCGGCCTCGGCCTCGATGCCGCCGACGCCCCAGCCGAGCACGCCGAGACCGTTGACCATGGTGGTGTGCGAGTCGGTGCCGACACACGTGTCGGGGTAGGCGCGCAGTGTGCCGTCGACCTCGCGGTCGTAGATGACCTTGGCGAGATGCTCAATGTTCACCTGGTGCACGATGCCGGTGCCGGGGGGAACCACCTTGAAGTCGTGGAATGCGGTCTGGCCCCACCGCAGGAACTGGTAACGCTCGCCGTTGCGCTGGTACTCGATCTCGACGTTGCGCTCGAGGGCGTTGTCGCTGCCGAACAGGTCGGCGATGACGGAGTGGTCGATCACCATCTCGGCCGGCGAGAGCGGGTTGATCCTGTTCGGGTCACCGCCCAGTGCGATGACCGCTTCGCGCATGGTGGCCAGGTCGACGATGCAGGGCACGCCGGTGAAGTCCTGCATGACCACGCGCGCGGGCGTGAACTGGATCTCAGTGTCCGGCTCCGCGTCCGGGTTCCACGAGCCGAGGGCCTCGATCTGGCCCCGGGTGACGTTCGCGCCGTCCTCGGTACGAAGAAGATTCTCCAGCAGGACCTTCAGGCTGAACGGGAGCTTCTCGTGCCCCGCCACCGTGTCGATCCGGAAGATCTCGTAGTCGGTGCTGCCGACCGTCAGGGTGCTCTTGGCACCGAAGCTGTTCACCGTGGACACGAATCCGTCTCCTTCTGATCGGATGGAAGCGACAGGCGGTTCCATCTTGCTCGCCGAGAGAGCACTGCGGCTAGCAAGGCGTGCCTTACCAGTTTGCGCCTCCGGCCCGCTCGGCGAAAGCGTGCCATTTATCTTGATGTCAAGATAAATCTAGCATGGCGGGCAAGAGCGGTCGCTATGACCGCGGCCGGTAGAGACGGCGTGTTGCCAGCCAGGTGAGCGCGAGCAGCGCGGCGAAGAACGGCAACCCCATGGCGAGCTTCACCGCGCCGAGCGTGGCCACGTCGCCGGCGAAGTAGAACGGCAGCTGCACCGCCAGGCGAAGCAGGAACAGCAGCGCCCAGGCGACGGAGAGCCAGAAGAAGACTCGTCGCTTGACAGGGTCGGCGCGCCACGCCAGACCCTCGCCGGTGAGGAACCCGACCGCGAGCCCGATCAGGGGCCAGCGCACGAGGGCCGAGATGAGGAACGCCGATCCGTAAGCGATGTTGGTGATGAAGCCGACCACGAACTGGTCTTCGGCGCGTCCGGTGAACAGCGGCAGCCCCGCGGCGACGACCGCGGCGACCAGGCCGGACAGCGCCGCGGTGGGCGGCGACTTCATGGCGAGGCGGACGATGGCGAAGACCGCCGCGATGCCGACGGACAGGCCCAGCGACAGCAGCAGCTCGCGCGTGATCGTGTAAGTGACGATGAACCCGAGCAGCGGCAGGACGGACTCCATGATCCCCCGCCAGCCGCCGATGACCTGCCAGACCATCTGGCCGGTCGTCTGCCCGGCGTCCGGGTCGATGCCGGCGCGCCGCGCCGCGGAACCCAGCGCCGACCCGACGACCTCGGCGGCGGACGGGTCGACAGGCTGGTCCCCGTCGCGCTCGTCAGCCGGCTCGCCGGAGGGCTGTCGGGTCACGCCGCGCCCGGCGTCGACGGCATCTTCAGCGGGATCAGATCGCGGGGAGGCATCGGTGACGAGCCGCGCACCACGACGATGGAACGGAACAGGTCCTCGACCTGCTCGGCCGCTGCGGGGTCGGATGCCGCGTCGCCGCCGATCACTCCGCGCAGGAACCAGCGCGGACCGTCGACACCGACGAATCGGGCCAGGCGCATGCCGGATCCCTCCGCAGCGGTCGCGGGCACTTCGGCGAGGAGCTCCTTGCCCAGTGGCCCCTCGCGCTCCTCGACACGCCCGCCCTGCTTGCGGATCTGGTCGCGCAACTGTATCCGGGTCTCGTCCCAGAGCCCACGTGAGCGCGGAGCCGCGAACGGCTGGACCTGCAGTGATGACCCGGCGTAATCCAGCCCCACCGCGACGATGCGCTTGGTCTGCTCCTCGACCTCGAGGCGAAGGTTCAGCCCCTCCCGCGGCAGCACCTTGATGCCCCCGAGGTCGATGTAAGGACGCACCGGGTTGGCCTCGGCATCGTCGAAAGGACCTGCGGCGGCCCGGTCGGCAGGCGCGGACTTGCCCGTCGGTTCAATCTCTTCAGTCATCAGTTCTTCCCCTGCGTGTAGCCCGTGGATCCGAAACCGCCGTCGCCGCGTACGCTCTCCGGCAGCACATCGACCGGGATGAACCGCGCCTGGTGGACAGGCATCAGGATGAGCTGGGCGATGCGGTCCCCGACGGCCACATCGTACGCGCTCGCGCTGTCGGTGTTGAGCAGGCAGACCTTGATCTCACCGCGATAGCCGGCGTCCACGGTGCCGGGTGCATTGACCACGGTGATGCCGTGCTTGGCCGCGAGGCCGCTGCGCGGCACGACGAAGGCCGCGTATCCCGCGGGGAGCGCGACTCGCACACCGGTGCCGACGAGCGCGCGGGCGCCCGGCTCCAGGCGCACCGCCTCGGCGGCGACCAGGTCGGCGCCGGCGTCGCCGGGGTGCGCGTACAGCGGAGCGGCGGCGGCGATAATGGGGACGTCGACGGAATGAGTCACCCCATGAGGCTAATGCAGAACAACCCGCGCACCGCCCGCGAGCTCTATCACGAGCGGCTCACGCCGAGCCTGTGGGCGCTGGTGACCGTCGCGCTCCTCGGGCCGATGGCCGCCCTGGTCTTCGTCCCGATGAGCCCCACCGTGGCGCTACTGGTCGGTGTCGCCGTCTCGATGGGGCTGCTCGTCCTGGCAGTCACGCTCTCCCCCACCGTGCGGGTGGCAGAGACGACGCTGTACGCGGGTCGCGCGCATATCGACGCGCGCTGGCTGGGCGAACCGGAGGCCTTCACGGGCGACGCAGCGCAGGATCGGCGGACAAAGGACATCGCCCGCGACGGCTGGAACCTCATCCGCGGCGGCGTCGACGGCGTGGTGGTCGTGCCGCTGACCGATCCCGCTGATCCGGTGCGCAGCTGGACGATCTCGTCGCGCACCCCAGACCGACTCAGCGCGGCGATCCGCACGGCCAGGGACGCTGCGGGCGTCTGAGCCCGGGCGGCAGAACGCGCCCCGCCGATGAGGGCGGGGCGCGTTCGGGATGTCGTCAGGCCGCGCATTCCTTGCAGATGGGGCCGTCAGCGCCGTCGTGGTCGAGCTGCGAGCGGTGCTTCACCAGGAAGCAGCTCATGCAGGTGAACTCATCCTGCTGGGCGGGCAGCACGACTACGTCGAGCTCCACGTCCGAGAGATCGGCGCCGGGAAGCTCGAAGCCGCTGGGGTTGTCGGCGTCCTCGACATCACCGGAGGTGGATCGAGTGTCCGGCACACGCTCCTTGAGGGCATCGATCGACTCTGTGTCGTCTTCGCTCTTACGTGGGGCGTCGTAGTCGGTGGCCATGCGTTAGGTCTCCACTTCCGTGGTGCGAGTGGTTTGAGGGATGCCGATTCGGGTGAGCGGCGGGCATAGTTTGCATGAGTGCGGCGCATTTCGCAAATGCTTCCGCCTGCGCCAGGGAAAACTCGCGGCGCGCCCGCCGTATTCCCGGGATGCCCGGCGTCGCGTGGCACCATGAACGCACACCCATCAGAGGGGCATTCGCATGGAAAACGTCACCATCGTCGGCACTGAAGCGGGAGTCCTCGTCCTCGCCACCGAGTCCGGCCAGCGCTTTGCGCTGCCCATCGACGACGTGCTGCACCGCGAGATCCGCCGCGCCACCCGCGAAGCCGAGCCGTCCGCCGCGCGGCTGGCCGCCAGTCCCCGCGATATCCAGGCACACATCCGCGCCGGTCTGTCCGCCCGCGACGTCGCCGAACTGCTCGGCGTCAGCGAGTCGGACGTCGCCCGCTTCGAGGGGCCGGTCCTCGCCGAGCGGGAGCACATCATCGGGCAGGCCCTCGCCGTGCCGGTGCTGATCGGCAGCGATGTCGAGCCGGACGCGCAGCCCACGTTCGGCACCGCCATCCGTGCGAAGCTCGCCGAGGTGGAGGCCATCGACGAGCGGTGGGCCAGCTGGAAGGACGAGGCGGGCTGGACCGTCAAGCTCGAGTTCACCGCCAACGAGGTCGCCCACGACGCGCGCTGGAACTTCGACCCGCGGCGCAGCACTCTGGCGCCGCTCAACGCCGACGCCACTCAGTTGTCCCGTCAGGGATCACTGCCGGACGGGCTGATCCCGCGTCTGCGGGCGATTGACGCCGAGAAGGTGTCGCCGTACAAGGACGACAGCCGGTTCGACTCCGGCGCCTTCGGCCCGCGCGGTCTCCCCCAGCAGGACGCGCAGGAGGATGAGGCACCGACGGCGCCCGAGCGCGCCAACGCTGCCGTGCAGGATGCCGCCCGGCGCGCACCGGAGGAGTCGCACACCAGCGCGGAGACCGCCGATCTGCTGGAGGCGCTGCGCCGCCGCCGCGGTCAGCGCGAGTCCGCGCCGCTGTTCGACGACGAGGAACAGCGCTCCGAGCCGAAGCCGATCGCCCTGTTCGGGGATGAGGAGACGGACTCTGGGGCCGGCGAGCCCAGCGAGGAGCGTTCCGCGGATCGCGAATCCCGTCCCGAGCCGTCTGATAATGCGGGGGGCCGTCGGCGCCGCCGCAATTCGATGCCCTCGTGGGACGAGATCGTCTTCGGCGCCCGCACCGACGAGTAGTTCGCCTCAGCGGGCGAACGCGCCGAGGCGGATCAGCGGCACACGCCACTCCTCCGGCGACACACCGCCGTGCTGCCCGATCATGCCGCGTCCCCGCTGGTCGGGTGCCTCCGCGTCGTAGACTGCGGCACTCCCGCGTGCGACCACGACGAGATCACCGATGCGCGCCCGCGCGGCATCCGATGCCTCGGGGCCGAACAGCCCATCGTCCACCGCCTCCGTCCGACTGAGCACGTCGGCGAACCCCGCCAGGCCCTCCCGCCAGTGACCGAGGACACCGGCGAGTTCGGCATCCTCCGCCAGGTAGACGTGCAGCATCCGCGGTTCTCCCCCGATGTGCTGCACGCCGTCGTGCCATCCCCCGGCCGCCTCCAGGACCAACTGCCGGTGGACGGGGACGTCGATCATGCCGTGGTCGGCGGTGACGGCGACGCCGACGCCGGACGGCACGCGCAGCGAGAGTGCGGCGTCGATGTCCTCCAACGCTGCCACCCACTCCGGGGAGTCCACCCCGTGCTTGTGTCCGGCCTTGTCGGCTTCGGGAAGATAGCAATAGACCAGGGCGCCGTCGTGAGCGTCGGCGAGCTCCCATGCCAGCTCCACTCGTTCCGCGGCGGTCCGTGCTGGGTGATACTGGGCGCCGCGGAGCGTCGCGCGCGTGAACCCGCTCGTCGCGTACGCCGGGAGTCCGACCGCGAGGGCGGGATGGCCGGCCGCCGACGCCTGCTCGAAGATCGTCGGCATGGGTTGCCAGACCTCCGGATCGATCCCGGCGCGCTCCCAGTCGCTGAGCTGATTGACGAGGACGTCGCGTTCCGGGTCGCGCACCCGGTAGCCGACCAGGCCGTGCTCGCCGGGCTGCTTCCCGGTCAGGATGCTGGTCAGCGCGGCGGCCGTGGTGGTCGGGAAGACCGACGCGATCACGTCCTTCTTGGCCATGGCGGCGGCGAGGGTGCGCGCGTGCCCGGCGTGCGCGCGCAGCGGGATCGCGCCGAGCCCGTCGACGACCACGAGAACCGCCGATCGCGCGGGCGGGAACCACGACGAGTCTCCGCGCAGAGCGGCCAACAGCTGCGGCGCCACCCCGGCGATGCTCCGGGTCGTGTCGGGGCTGGACGGTAGCATGAGAGACATCCGGGCCAGTCTTTCACAGGGGTCCCGACGCCTCGCTCCCGAACAGCGATGCGAGTCCGCACCGATCGTCCAGCAGGAAGTCCATGCCGCGCAGCGAGTCGCCCGAGTCCGTCCAGGAGCGCATCCAGGACATCGATCTGTCCCAGGAGATGCAGGGGTCGTTCCTCGAGTACGCGTACTCGGTGATCTACTCTCGAGCACTCCCCGACGCGCGCGACGGACTCAAGCCGGTGCAGCGGCGCATTCTCTACCAGATGGCGGAGATGGGTCTGCGGCCGGATCGCGGTCACGTGAAGAGCGCACGTGTCGTCGGCGAGGTGATGGGTAAGCTCCACCCGCACGGCGATTCGGCCATCTACGACGCCCTCGTCCGGCTCGCCCAGAGCTTCGCTCTTCGCGTTCCGCTCGTCGACGGGCACGGCAACTTCGGCTCGCTCGACGACGGTCCCGCGGCATCGCGCTACACCGAAGCGCGCCTTGCGGCATCCGCTCTGGCCATGACCGAGAGTCTCGACGAGGACGTCGTCGACTTCGTACCGAACTACGACGGGCAGTTCCAACAGCCCGCCGTGCTGCCTTCGGCGTTGCCGAACCTGCTCGTCAACGGCGCGAGCGGGATCGCGGTCGGTATGGCGACGAACATGGCGCCGCACAACCTCATCGAGGTGGTCGGCGCAGCCAATCACCTGCTGGCGAACCCGGAGGCGACGACCGAAGAGCTGATGGAGTTCGTCCCCGGCCCGGACTTCCCGTCCGGGGGGATCCTGATGGGACTCGACGGCGTCAAGGACGCCTACCTCACCGGGCGCGGGGCGTTCAAGCTGCGGGCGAAGACGTCGATCGAGTCGCTCGGCCCTCGCAAGACCGGCATCGTCGTCACCGAGCTGCCGTACCAGGTGGGCCCCGAGCGGGTGATCGAGAAGCTCAAGGACGCCGTCACCGCCAAGAAGCTGCAGGGCATCAGCGATGTGCAGGACCTGACGGATCGTCACAACGGGCTGCGTCTGGTGATCTCGGTCAAGACCGGATTCGACCCGGCAGCGGTGCTGGAGCAGCTGTTCCGCTACACGCCGCTCGAAGACTCCTTCTCCATCAACAGCGTGGCGCTCGTCGACGGCCAGCCCCGTACCCTCGGGCTGCGCGAGCTGCTCGACGTGTACCTGCAGCACCGCGTCGAGGTGGTGACACGACGCAGCAAGTACCGCCTCGACCGTCGCAAGGAACGACTGCATCTCGTGCGAGGGCTGCTGGTCGCGATCCTCGACATCGACGAGGTCATCCAGGTCATCCGCACCTCGGACGACTCCGACACCGCGCGGGCGCGGCTGCAGACCGTGTTCGACCTCGACGAGGTCCAGGCCGAGTACATCCTCGAGCTGCGTCTGCGGCGCCTGACCAAGTTCTCCCGCATCGAACTCGAGGCCGAACGCGACAAGCTGCTGAAGGAGATCGCCGAACTCGAGACGCTGCTCTCGGACCCTGCGCTTGTGCGCGCCCAGGTCTCGCGCGAGCTGGATGCCGTCTCCGAGACGTTCGGTACGCCGCGGCGCACCATGCTGCTCAACGCCGCTCCTCCGAAGGTGCGCTCGACCAAGTCATCAGCCGATCTGCAGATCGCCGACGCGCCGACCGTGCTGCTGGTGTCGACCACCGGCCGCGCGGTACGCGTGGATGCCGAGGCCGGGTCGAGGATCACGGTGCCCGCGCGGCGGAGCAAGCACGACGCGATCCTGGCGTCGCTCGCCACCACCACACGCACCGAGGTCGGCGCGGTGACCAGCCACGGCCGGGTGCTGCGCTTCACGCCCGTCGACGTGCCGGCGGTGCCTGCGGCATCCGTGCAACTGGGCGCCGGAGTGCGCATCGCCGACTATCTGGGCATCACCGACCGGTCGGAGCGAGTGGTCGGGCTGATCCGCTTCGACGACGAGACCCCGTACGCACTCGGCACACGCGACGGTGTCGTCAAGCGCGTCGTCCCCGCCACACTGCCGCCGCGGCCGGAGATCGAGATCATCGGCCTCAAGTCGAAGGATGTCGTGATCGGCGGTGCGTCCGCACCCGACGACGCCGAGCTGGTCTTCGTCTCGAGCGACACCCAGCTGCTGCGCTTCTCGGCTGCCAACGTCCGCCCGCAGGGTGCGCCGGCGGGCGGTATGACAGGCATCAAGCTGGCCGCGGGAGCCGAAGTGGTCTTCTTCGGCGCTGTCGCGTCGGGATCCGACGCCGTCGTCGTCACCGTCTCCGGGTCGGCCGGAGCGATCCCCGGTACGGATCCCGGACGCGCGAAGGTCAGTGAGTTCGGCGAGTTCCCCGCGAAGGGGCGCGCCACCGGCGGCGTACGGGCCCAGTCCCTGCTGAAGGGCGAGGACCGCCTGACCCTCGCCTGGGTCGGCGTGGAGCCACGCGCGGTCGGTCCGGACGGCGCCGCACGCACCCTGCCCGCCCGTGGTGCCCGCCGCGACGGATCCGGCGTCCCGCTCGACGCCGTTGTCGGCTCGGTGGGAACAGCGATCGGCTGATCCGCCCGGCCGCGGCGAACCTGCCGGCTCACGTGCGCGGCAGGTTTCGGCATCCGCTGCGCCGATCGATGGCGCGGATGCCGGAAGGTGCCGCGCATGCGTGATCCGCGCCCGAGAACCCGCCGCCTCGCGCCGTCCGCGATCGGCTAGGCGTCGATGGCGTCGCGATCGAGGCGGTCGCTCGAGGTCATGATGAACTCGCGCCGGGGCGCCACCTCGTTGCCCATCAGCAGTTCGAACGTGCGCACCGCGGCGTCGGCCGCTTCGGCGTCGCCCAGAGTGACCCGGCGCAGCAGCCGGCCGGAGCGGTCCATCGTCGTGTTCGCCAGCTGATCGGCATCCATCTCGCCCAGGCCCTTGTACCGCTGGATGGGGTCCTGCCAGCGCTTGCCGGCCTTCTGCAGCTTCGTCAGCAGAGCGTGCAGCTCCGCCTCCGAGTAGGTGTAGATGGTCTCGTTGGGCTTCGACCCCGGGTTCATCACGATCACGCGGTGCAGCGGAGGGACCGCCGCGTACACGCGCCCCGCCTCGACCAGTGGGCGCATGTAGCGGAAGAAGAGAGTGAGCAGCAGCGTGCGGATGTGCGCGCCGTCGACGTCGGCGTCACTCATCAGGATGACCTTGCCGTACCGTGCGGCGTCGAGGTCGAACGTCCGACCTGAGCCGGCTCCGATCGTCGTGATGATCGCCGCGCACTCGGCGTTGCCGAGCATGTCGCTCACCGACGCCTTCTGCACGTTGAGGATCTTCCCGCGGATGGGCAGCAGTGCCTGGAACTCGCTGTTGCGGGCGTGCCTGGCCGTGCCGAGGGCGGAATCGCCCTCCACGATGAACAGCTCACTGCGGCTCACGTCGCTGGATCGGCAGTCCACGAGCTTCGCCGGCAGCGAAGACGACTCCAGCGCCGTCTTACGGCGCTGAGTCTCCTTGTGGGCGCGGGCCGAGATGCGCGCCTTCATCTCGGAGACGACCTTGTCCAGCAGCATGGATGCCTGGTTCTTGTCGTCGCGCTTGGAAGAGGTGAAGCGTTCGGCGAGCTGCTTGCGAACCACCTGCGCGACGATGCTGCGCACGGCGGGTGTGCCCAGGACCTCCTTTGTCTGCCCCTCGAACTGCGGCTCGGGCAGCGACACGGTGAGCACGGCGGTGAGACCGGCGAGCACGTCGTCCTTCTCGAGCTTGTCATTGCCCGCCTTCAGACGACGGGCATTCTGCTCGACCTGGCCCCGCAGCGTCTTCAGCAGCTCCTGTTCGAAGCCCTGCTGGTGAGTGCCGCCCTTCGGCGTGGCGATGATGTTCACGAACGAGCGGATCACGGTGTCGTAACCGGTGCCCCACCTCAGGGCGATGTCGACCGCGCATTCGCGCTGCACCTCGGTCGCGCGCATCGAGCCGTCCGGCTGCAGCACCGGAACCGTCTCGGTGAACGACCCGGTGCCCTGCAGTCGCCAGGTGTCGGTGACCGGTGCATCCGGGGCGAGGTAGTCCACGAACTCGGCGATGCCACCCTCGTACAGGTACGAGGTCTCGACGGGAGCAGCCGGTGCGGCATCCGTCTCGGTGATCGGCGCGTCGGGCCGGGGACGCTCATCGCGGATCAGCAGCTCGAGGCCGGGTACGAGGAACGCGGTCTGCCGTGCACGGTTCTCGAGCTCTGCGAGCTGGAAGGCGGCGTCCTTCGTGAAGATCTGCCGGTCGGCCCAGTAGCGAACCCGTGTGCCGGTGACGCCCTTGGGCGCCTTGCCGATCACGCGCAGCTCGCTGCGCTCCTCGAACGGAGTGAAAGGCGCGTCGGGCCGCGGCTCGCCGTCGTCGGCGAAGATGCCCGGCTCTCCGCGGTGGAACGACATGGCGTACGTCTTGCCGCCGCGGTCGACCTGCACGTCGAGCCGCTCCGAAAGCGCGTTGACGACCGACGCCCCGACGCCGTGCAGACCACCGGATGCCGCATACGAGCCGCCGCCGAACTTTCCGCCCGCGTGCAGCTTGGTGTAGACGACCTCGACGCCGGACAGGCCGGTGCGCGGCTCGATGTCCACCGGCACGCCGCGGCCGCGGTCGCGCACCTCGACGCTGCCGTCGGAATGCAGCACGATGTCGATCCGCGAGCCGTTGCCCGCGACGGCCTCGTCGACGGAGTTGTCGATGATCTCCCAGAGGCAGTGCATGAGACCCGGCGAGCCGTTCGAGCCGATGTACATGCCCGGTCGCTTCCGTACCGCCTCGAGCCCCTCGAGCACCTGCAGATGATGGGCGGAATACTCGGCAGTCACGATTCCCGATTCTATTCGCCCGATGCCACAATCCCCGCAGACACTCCCCGGGGAACGCGTCCTGCGGTCGGCGACGTACGCGCAGAGCGAAACACGCCGTGATCCGGGCATGCGCCGGCCGTACTCATGGTTGTATTGAGCATCCGACGAGGACAGACACCTGAGGAGGCACCGAGATGAACGCTACGACTGAGCGAGAGACCGTCGAGTACCGCCTCACCGCCATGGACCGCTGCGACTCGTGCGGTGCGCAGGCCTACATCGCCGCCGAGGTGAACGGGTCGGAACTGCTGTTCTGCGCCCACCACGGACGCAAGTACGAAGAGAAGCTCCGAACCGTCGCCTCCAGCTGGCACGACGAGACGGCGCGCCTGATCGAAGCGGTCTGACCTCCCCGCACACGCCCCTGACGCCCGAGCCCGTGCCCGGGCGTCAGCTGTATCTGCGCGGCACCAGTGGCGAGATCCGTGTGAGGATCTCCTCCCCCACGGTGTCGATGCGCTCTGCGAGTGCGGTGGCGTCGCGCTCGCCCCACTCGCCCGCTCCGAACAACCGCACGGAGTCGCCGATGCGCGCACCCGGCCAGGCCCGCACCGAGCTGACGGCGGACTCGATCCGCACCACCTCCCTGGCACCTGCCCGGGTACCTGCGGGCATCCCGGCGAGCGTGGACGGGATGCCGTGCAGCCAGCCCGCCCCGATCAGCACCTCGTCATCGCTCACGTCCACCACGCGCGCCTCGAGTGTCGCGATCGGCAGCGTACCCGGGATCACCGGTCCGTCGGCGGAGCGGATGCCGTAGCAGAAGGCTCCGACGCGGCTGACCGTGCCGCGCAGTTCAGGCCGCCACCACGATGCGGCCGACGCGGTGAGGTGGAGTGCGGAGGGACGGCATCCGGCGTCCCTCACGACGTCGACGGCGGTGGCGAAGGCACGCGCGGCTTCGTCGTCTTCGGCGTCGCTGGCCTCGGCGAGATGGCTCCACACCCCCGCGAGTTCGATCAGACCGTCGCGCTCGGCGGCGCCGGCCTCGGCCACGGCGTCCGCCCACTCCTCCGGACGAAATCCGTTTCGATGCAGGCCGGTGTCGATCTTCAGGTGCACGCGGGCGGCGACGTGCGCCGCCGACGCGGCTGCGACGACCCGCCGGAGATATGGTGCGGTGCCCACACCGAGATCGATATCGGCGTCGATCGCGGCGTGCACCTCATCGGGGTCAGACGTCGCCCAGGCGAACACGCGCGGACCGTCTCCGACGCGCGCGCGGATGCGCAGCGATGTCGGCACGTCGTATCCGCCATACATGGCGACGGGCTCCGGAGCCCCCAGAGAGGCGTCGACCATCTCCTCCAGGCCGTGTCCGTACGCGTCGTCCTTCATCACGAGCATGAGCTGTGATGGTGCGATGCGCTCCTGCACGGCCGCGATGTTGCACGCCAGCTGTGCGCGGGAGATCCGCAGTACGGGAGTGCTCAGTGCGTCCATTCGCGCACCGCCTTCAGCCCTGCCACCGTGACGAGCTCGGCGACGTCCAGTCCGGTGAGCCGGGACCACATCGCGAGAGCGTCGCGCGCGGGTCCGTCACCGCCGAAATAGACGACGTCGCCGCCCTCGCGCACCGCCGCGTCACCGATGTCGACCACGCAGACATCCATGGCGACGCGCCCGACGATCGGATGAAGTTCCCCCGCCGCCTCCACCTGGGCGCGATTGCCCAGTGCCCGCACGACCCCCTGGGCGTACCCGCCGGTGACGAGCGCGACGGTCGTGTCTGCGACCGCACGGTGGGTGTAACCGTACGACACGGCCTCACCGGCGCGCAGCGGCTTCGTCGACAAGATCCGTCCGATCAGGCTCATGGCCGGCTCGAGGCCGGATCCGGGGAGCCCGAACAACTGCGCCGGCAGGATGTCGGGCCGGCCGACACCGCGCGCCGGGACTCCGTCGCGGGCGAGCTCTGGCACCACCTGCTCGTCGACCAGAACCTCACCCGCCCCCGCGTCCAGGACGATGCGCGACACCTCCCGCACGCCGTGCCCGTAGGCGTCCGCGCGGAGATCGGCGACACGACCTCCGGCGGCGATGGCGGCGGAGGCGTTGTCGCGCAGGGCGCGTGCCGACACCACGGCACGCGGCAGGCTCCTGGAGCCCGGGGTCATCGGCGGCTGGCCTCGATCACGGGTCGGTGCTTCGCCCTGGAGCCGGTGCGGATGCCGGTGGCACTCACCCTGGTCTCGTAGAGCCCTGGCGTCCAGTTGCCCTCGATCAGCACCGGGCGGTCGGGACCGACCGCGACATCCCACCCGACGTACGGCACGGTGGGCACCTCGCGGGCGGCGCGGTCGACCAGAGCGATGACCTCGTCCCACAGCGGCACCCGGAAGTCGACGATCGAGGCGCCGGAGTCGGGGTGCGCCTCGTAGCGACTGAGGTGCTTTCCGGTGTGGCCGGGGCCGAAGGACCGGCCGTCATCGTCGATCATCGTGAAGAACCCACCCCAGGTGAACTGGTCGCTCACGGCGCCTCGCCCGAACTTCTGCGCCGCCATCAGCACGTGCACGCGCGAGCCGTCGAAGAACGTGGCGACGCGGGTCGTGTTGACGGTGCCTGCACAGTACTCCGCGAGGTACGGATGCTGCACGATGGGCTCCTCGATGAGCCGCTCCCCGCGCTCGATCAGCTCCGCGCGGAGAGCGTCGAGGTCGGAGTGCTCGGCGGTGTCGTAGCGGAACACGCCCTTGCCCTCGCGACCGACCGGCTTCTTGGCGATGATCACCGGGTGCCGCTCCACGAAGGAGCGGAAATCGTCGAGCGTGCTGTCCTCGAGGTCGATCCACTCCCGGCCGAGGTACTCGGCGAAGCGCTTGTTGAACGACAGCTTGTTCTCGAACACCAGGACGTCGGTGCGGTCGTTCAGTGCGGCCGCGAGGTGATGCTGGATGAGAGACGTCATGAACGTCTTGCGCTCACGCCGCGTGAGCAGCGCGAAGTCGGCCTCGTAGTAGTCGATGTAGGCGGTGTCATGAAAGGCCGCCCAGACGAGCATGTCCACGAAGATGCGCGGCGCCCACTTGCCCTGCTCCTGCGCGATCTGCGTCGCGAACGCCCAGACGCGGCCGGCATCGAACGAGGTCGCTCGCTTCAGGAAGTACTTCACGCGCGCCATCAGGGCGACGTCTCGGGACACGGGCGAACCTTTCGACGCGGACAGATCAGAACGTCCCATGGTAGTCGCTCCGCCGCCGCGTTCCCCGTGAACAGGGGTCTGTTAGCCTGGGTCGGTGGATCAGAAGCGTTTGCGCATCCGGTACCTGTTCGACCGGGCACGGCGCCTCAATCCGACCCAGCTGATCGAGCTCGCCCGCCAGGTGAAGCGGGTCTCGAAAGCCCCGCTGCCGGTCATCATCGGCGACATGCTGTGGTGCTCGGTGCGCTACGAGATGGGCTTTCGCGACTACGTGGTGTGGGACATCCGCATCCTGAAGGCCCGTGAGCGTGCCACCTGGATGACGCATCCCAAGGCGTTCCGCCTGAACAAGACGCTGAACGCGCCGGAGTCGAAGACCATGCTCGGCGACAAGATGCGCTTCCTCACGGACTTCGCCGACCTGACCCGCCGCGACTGGATCGACGCGTCGACCGCGTCGGACGAGGATCTTCGCGCTTTCCTCGCGAAGCACCCCCGCGTGATCGCGAAGCCCGCGGCCGGCGAAGGGGGCGCGGGTATCGCGGTCTACGACGCGGCCGAGGTCGACGACGTCTCCGCCTGGCACGCCGAGCTGATCGAACGGGATCAGACGCTGCTCGAGCAGGTGCTCGAGCAGCACGACGACCTCAACGCGGTCTATCCCGACAGCGTGAACACCGTGCGCATGATCACTTACCGCGACCCCCAGGGCGAGCTGCACGTCATCGCCTCGGTGCTGCGCATCGGCAACGGCGCGGTCATCGACAACTTCGCCTCCGGTGGCATGTTCACCATGCTCGACGACGAGGGCGTGGCCCTGTACCCCGCTGTCGACAAGCAGTCGAACATCTACCGACAGCACCCGGTGACGGGCACGACCATCCAGGGCATTCGGGTGCCGTTCTACGACCAGGTGGTGGAGATGGTCGCCGAGGCGTCCAAGCGCCTGCCGTCGGTGCCCTATGTCGGCTGGGACATCGCCATCACTCCCGACGGTCCCGCGCTGATCGAGGCGAACCACAATTCGAGCGTGTTCCAGATGAAGCCGTCGGCGTCTGGCATCCGCACCGGCCTGCTGCACCGTTACCGCGAGGCGATCGGCGCGGACGTCGTCGACAAGAGGTAAGGCCGACGCGCAGCATCCTCGGTACGAGGGACGCTGGGGATCAGCCCCGGCGGCGGATGGTGCGCAGCGCCGTCTTCAGCTCCGGCACGCGGAACGTCGCGAGCAGCGCGACGTAGACGCCGGCGGAGACGAGCGCGACGAGCGCGGCGCCGACGGCGCCCCACAGCCTCTCCTGCATCATCCAGCCGTCCATGCCGCCGGTGAGCAGGAAGACCCCGTAGCCCGCGAGTCCGGCCGGCACCGCCATCAGAGCGAAGCGCAACAGCGCGCGCCAGGTCGGTCCGAGGCCGAGCGGGCCCAGCTTGCGCCGGAGAAGGATGGTCGCGACGATCGTCTGGATGATGCCGGATGCCGACTGCGCGAGCGCCACGGCGGCGGCACGGAACTCGAGTGGGGTAGTGAAGGCGACCGCGAGGGTCAGGAGGAGCACGAGCGCGGCCTGCACGAGCGTGAAGACGAACGGTGTGCGCGCGTCGCCGTACGCGTAGAACGTGCGCTGCACGATGAACAGCACGGCCATCGGCAGCAGGCTCACCAGGAAAGCGAGCAGCACGGGTGCGATCGCGGCGGCCGTCTGCGGGCTGTCGCTGAACAGACGCGAGACCGGCAGCACGGCCGCAGCGACGGCGGCCGTCGCCACGACGATGAACAGGCCGAGGATACGGATCGACTGGGCGACGTCCGCACGCAGATCCTCGTGGCGCTCTGCGGCGGCGTGCTCGCTGATGCGGGTGAAGTAGGGCGTCCCGATGGCGAGGATGATGAGCGAGTAGGGCACCATGTACACGAGCCACGCCGTCTGGGACGCGAAGACCGACGCGTGCTCGCCCGACGACGGCGTCACCACGCGCGACTGGACGATGCCGACCAGCTGACCGAGCAGCGCCGTGAGGAACGTCCACGTCGCAAGCCGCCCCATATGGCCGAGACCCATCCCGCGCCAGCGGAAGTCCAGCCGCAGCGGGATACCCGCGCGCCGCCAGAACAGCGCCAGGATGACCGTCTGCGCGACGACGCCGAAGGTCGCCGTGCCGGCGAGCGTCATCACCATCGCCGTATCCCAGCCGGCGAGCGAGCTGCGGCTCTGGCCGAACAGCACGATGAACAGGGCGAAGCCCGCGATGGACACGATGTTGTTGACGATGGGCGCCCAGGCGTAAGGCGTGAAGATCTTGCGGGCGTTGAGGATCTCGCCGAGCAGGGCGAACATGCCGTAGAAGAACAGCTGCGGGATGCACCAGTAGGCGAAGTGCGTGGCGAGGGCGTGCTGCTCAGGACCGAAATCCGCGAACAAGCTGATCAGGAGCGGCGCGCAGAGCGTGGCCACCAGCGTGACACCCGCGAGGAGCAGGGATCCGAGCGTCAACAGCTTCGCGAGGAAGTCGTGCCCCTGGTCGCGCTGGGCGCTGGCCCGCACGACCTGGGGAACGATCACGCCGGTCAGCACGCCGGCAGAGATCACCTGGTAGATGTTGTTCGGCAGCTGATTCGCGACGGCGAACGCGTCGGAGGCCTGGCCGATCGTGTTGATCGCCGCGACGAGCACGATCGACCGCAACAGCCCGCTGAGGCGGGACGCGAGAGTCCCCGCCGCGATCGTGGCGCTGGCGCGACCGAGTCCCATGCGTCGCCTTCCTGTCTCCTCGCCGCGGGCGAGCCCGTGCGGGGACGGTCAGAGGGTGCGGATGATGCCCATCGGCGTCGATTCGTGCCCCTGGCCGAGCGGGTTGTCGCGGAGGATCGCGACGAGTCGCTGCTCGCCGGCGCGGTCGAGCGTCGAGCCGAGGATGTTGCCGCCGATGTCGTTGATGTCGACGACGGCCACCTCGACCCCCTGAGGGATCAGATCCCTGATGTGCTGGGCGACCTGCTTCGGCTTCTCCGGCCCGAGCACGACCGCCGTGTTGTACGGCGGGATCGTGTGCGAGGTCGGACCGTCGATGGAGCGTGCCTTGTAGCCGGCGATCCGGTAGAAGTCGCCTCGACGGCCGAACGCCTTGGTCACGGCAGAGACTGCGGCGGCGACGAGGATGCGGGGTGTTCCGCACTCGCGCAGCGCCATCTCCATCGTCTCGGGCATGCCCAGGCCGATGCCGTAGCTGGTTCGGGTGACGTACTTCGACAGGAAGAGCGCGAGCCGGCGCGGCTGGATCTCGTCGAGCTGGTACGACCGGCCCTGGGTGATCGCGACGATCTTCTCCGTGACGAAGAGGATGTCCCCCGGCTGCAGTGTGCCCGCGGTGTACTCGCGCACGATCTCATCGAGATCGTCGCCCGGCATCACGACGCGTGTGCGGATCGGGATGCGCTGGTACGACGTGCCGTCGATGTCGACGCTGAGGGCCTTGCCCTTGTTCGCCTCGGCCATCATTCGAGGTAGTCCCGCAGGGACTGCGAGCGGCTGGGGTGACGCAGCTTCGCCATGGTCTTGGACTCGATCTGACGGATGCGCTCGCGTGTCACGCCGAACGTGTCGCCGATCTGGTCGAGCGTCTTCGGCTGGCCGTCGCCGAGGCCGAAGCGCATCCGGATGACGCCCGCCTCACGCTCGGAGAGCGAGTCGAGCAGCTGCTCGAGCTGGCGCTGCAGCATGGTGAAGCCGACGGCATCGGCCGGAACGACCGCCTCGGTGTCCTCGATGAGGTCGCCGAACTCGCTGTCGCCGTCCTCACCCAGCGGAGTGTGCAGAGAGATCGGCTCGCGGCCGTACTTCTGCACCTCGATGACCTTCTCGGGGGTCATATCCAGCTCACGCGAGAGCTCTTCGGGCGTGGGCTCGCGGCCCAGGTCCTGCAGCATCTGACGCTGCACGCGGGCAAGCTTGTTGATGACCTCGACCATGTGCACCGGGATGCGGATGGTGCGCGCCTGGTCTGCCATCGCCCGGGTGATCGCCTGACGGATCCACCAGGTCGCGTACGTGGAGAACTTGAAGCCCTTTGTGTAGTCGAACTTCTCCACGGCGCGGATGAGGCCGAGGTTGCCCTCCTGGATGAGGTCGAGGAACTGCATGCCTCGACCGGTGTAGCGCTTGGCGAGCGAGACGACCAGACGGAGGTTGGCGCCGAGCAGGTGGCTCTTGGCGCGCTGGCCGTCACGGGCGACCCACTGCAGGTCGAGTCCGAGCTGGCTGGACTTCTCAGCCGCGCTCATGTGCGAGAGCTTCTCCTCGGCGAAGAGGCCGGCCTCGATGCGCATGGCGAGCTCGACCTCTTCGGCCGCGTTCAGCAGGGCGACCTTGCCGATCTGCTTCAGGTAGTCCTTCACCGGGTCAGCCGTGGCGCCCGTGATCTGCGTGGAGTAGACCGGGACGTCGTCCTCGTCGCTGGAGGAGATGACGATCGCGCCGGTGGGCAGGGGCTCGGTGAAGGCGACCTTCTTGTCGCCCTCATCCTCTTCGGGCTCGGGCGCGGCGTCCGCGGCATCCTCGTCGACGTCGGGCGCGTCGTCCTTCTTGCCGGCACGCTTGGCCGGAGCCTTCTTGGCTGCGGGCTTGGCGGGCTTCTTGGCCGCGGGCTTCGCGGCCGCCTTGCGCGCCGGGGCCTTGACGGGCTCGACGGTGTCGTCTGCGGTCGTCTCGTCGAGTTCGGGCGTGGCCGCCTCGGCGGTCTTCTTCGTCGTGGTCGTCCGGGTCTTCTTGGTCGTGGCAGGAGTCACGTTTCGCCTTTCACAGGGGCGGTGCACACGCCCCCGGCCATTTCGGACACTAGTAAGACCCTTGTCAAGCCCGGCGCCGGAACGCCGATTGACAACGGGTCAGAGATCCATTATCACACACCGCACGGCCAAGGGCCTGCAGTTCAGCGCTGCTTGTCATCGTCGCCGGGGCGGCGCGTGGCGAGATAGCGCTCCAACTCGGCGGCGAGCTCGTCGGCGCTGGGCAGGTCGCGCTCGTCGAATCCACGCTCCTCGCCCTCCTCGGCGTCGCGGCCCGACATGTAGGCGTCGTAGCGCGTCTCTAGGGTGTGCACCATCTGCAGCAGCTCCTCGCTGCCCTGGACCTGCTCCTCGACGCGCGTCAGGTACTCCTCGCGGGCGAGGTGGACGGCATCCATCTTCAGGACGAGGCCGGTCGCGACCATGATCTTGTCCGCCGCGGCGAGCACCGTGTCGGGATATTCGGTGTCGGCGAGGTAGTGCGGCACGAGCAGCACGAAACCGGCGATGCGCACGTCCTGCTGAGCGATGCGGAACTCGAGCAGATGCCCCGCGGTCGACGGCACCTGCGTGCGCGGACGCCAGACCGAATGAGCGGCGACCAGGTCGCGACGGTTCCCGCTCACCGTGGTGCCGAGCGGCCTGGTGTGAGGCACCGGCATGGCGATCGAATGCACCCAGGTGACACCGGCGACCTGGAACGCGTCGACGAAGTCGAGTACGACATCCGAGAAGGCGTTCCACGCGAAGTCCGGTTCATAACCGGAGAGCAGCAGGAAGGGCTGACCGAGTGCGTCGTGCGCGAGGGAGAGGTCGAGCCGCGGCGGGCGGAATTCGCTCAGGTGGTCCTGATCGAACACGATGACCGGTCGCCGCGCCCGGTAGTCCAGCAGTACGTCGTTGTCGAAGATCGCGATCGGATCGGGCGACGTGGTCGCGTGCAGATGCTCGATGAGCCCGGACACCGCGCCGCCGGCATCCGTGAAGCCGGTGAGCAGGATGACGAGCGGCAGTCCGGTGGGCACGTCGGGTCCGCCGGAGATCGGCTCGTACAGCTCTGCGGAGAAGGGCATGACTCCATGCTACGAGCCGCACGTCACCCCGGGCAGGTGTTGTGCGTGCTGACAGCGAACACGCGCCGGCGTCGCGGCGGAGCCCGACCGCGCCCGCTCCTTAGGATGGAAGCATGACGCTTCCCGTGATCTCGACGACGACCGATCCTTTCCCCGGAGGCGCTGCAGACGCCGCCGTTCTCGTCATCCCCGATCCGGAGGGCTCGCCCGAATCGATCGAGGGCTTCGACGGTCTGGCTGAGGCGCTGTCGGGAATCGGCTTCCGCGGCACTGCGTCTGCCTTCACCAGGGTGCACCTGCCCTCCCTCTCCGCGCTCCCCCTCGCCGTGGTGAGTGCGGGCAAGGATGCCGACGCCGCCGCTGTCCGTGACGCCGCGGCGACGGCGCTGCGCACGCTCACCGGCTTCTCGACGGTGGCTGTCTCGCTCGCGCCCGGCCTGCAGGAGCACGCGATCGCCGCGGCGGAGGGTGCGCTGCTGGGCGGGTACCGGTTCGACGACTACCGCGCGCAGAAGAAGCCGAGTCGGGCGGATGCCGTGGTTCTGCACGCCCCGGACATCGACGATGAGGCTCTCCTGCAGGCTCGTGCCGTCGCCGAGGGCGTCGCCCTGGTCAAGGATCTCGTGTCGGTTCCAGCCGAATGGCAGAGCCCGGCAGAGCTGGCGCAGGCGGCAGCGGATGCCGTCGCCGAGCTGGCCGTGGAGGTCGAGGTGCTCGACGAAAAGCAGCTCGAGGAGCAGGGCTTCGGAGGCATCGTCGGCGTCGGGCGCGGTTCCGACCGCCCGCCCCGGCTCGTGCGCCTGGACTACTCCCCCGCTGATGCCGGCCGTCACATCGCCCTGGTGGGCAAGGGCATCACCTTCGACACCGGTGGGCTGTCGTTGAAGCCCGCGGCGAGCATGGTCGGCATGAAGTTCGACATGGCGGGGGCCGCGACCGTGCTCGCCGCCATCCGCACCATCGCCGCCTTGCAGCTGCCGGTGCGCGTGACGGCCTGGATGTGCATCGCCGACAACATGCCTTCTGGTCGCGCGACCCGCCCGGGCGACGTGCTCCGGATGCTGGACGGTCAGACGGTCGAGGTGCTGAACACCGACGCCGAGGGCCGCCTCGTGCTGGCAGACGGGCTGGTGGCGGCCAGCCGCGAGCAGCCCGACGTCATCGTCGACGTGGCGACGCTGACCGGCGCGATCCTGGTCGCCCTCGGCAAGCGGCACACCGGAGTGATGGGCGAGGAGGGCGTCGTCCGCGAGTTCCTGGATGCCGCTGCGGTCGCGAACGAACCGGCGTGGCCGCTGCCGCTGCCGGAGTACATGGAGGAGTCTCTCGAATCGCAGATCGCCGACATGGTGAACGCGAACATGGGAGATCGGTCCGGTGGCTCGCTGTTCGCAGGGCTGTTCCTGCAGCGCTTCGTCGGCCGGGCCGGCGAGGGCGAAGACGCACCCCGAATCCCGTGGGTGCACCTGGACATCGCCGGATCGGCAGAGCACACCGGCTCGCCGTACGGCTTCACCGAGAAGGGGCCCACCGGCGCGACGGTCCGCTCACTCGTCGCCTTCGCGCAGGCATCGATCAAGGAGGCGTGATGGCAACTCACGAGTTCGACGTCGTCATTCTCGGCGGCGGCAGCGGCGGCTACGCGGCCGCGCTGCGCGCCAGCGAGCTGGGTCGCCGCGTGGCGCTCATCGAGAAGGACAAGCTGGGCGGCACGTGCCTGCACCGCGGCTGCATTCCCACCAAGGCGCTGCTGCACGCCGCCGAGGTCGCCGACCACATCCGCACGGCGGGCAAGGTCGGCGTCACCGCGACCCTGGACGGCATCGACGCTGCCGGGGTGCGCGCGTACCGAGAGGGCATCGTGGCCAAGAAGCACAAGGGCCTCGAGGGTCTCATCAAGGCGCGCGGGATCACCGTGGTGTCGGGTTCCGGGCGCCTGGAGGCGGACCGCTCGGTGACCGTCGGCGAGGACCGCTACGTCGGAGCGGACATCGTGCTGGCCACCGGCTCCTACAGCCGTTCGCTCCCCGGACTGGAGATCGGGGGCCGCATCATCACCAGCGAGCAGGCACTCGCGCTGGAGACGATCCCCGAGCGCGTCATCGTCCTCGGCGGTGGTGTCATCGGGGTGGAGTTCGCGAGCGTCTGGCGCTCCTTCGGCGCCGAGGTGACCATCGTCGAGGCGCTGCCGCATCTCGTGCCTAACGAGGATGTCGCGCTGAGCAAGGGCCTCGAGCGGGCGTTCCGCCGCCGCGGGATCACCTACTCGCTTGGCGTTCGATTCCAGTCGGCCGAGCAGGACGACTCGCAGGTCACCGTCACCCTGGAGGACGGCACGACCTTCAGCGGTGACTACCTGCTGGTCGCCGTAGGGCGCGGTCCCGCGAGCGACGACCTGGGCTTCGAGGAGGCCGGGGTGCGTCTCGAGCGCGGGTTCGTCCAGACCGACGAGCAGCTGCGCACCGACGCTCCTGGCGTGTGGGCCGTGGGCGACATCGTGCCAGGTCTGCAGCTCGCCCATCGCAGCTTCCTGCAGGGCATCGCGGTCGCCGAGCGCATCGCAGGGATGAGCGTGCCCGCCGTGCCCGAGTCGCAGATCCCGCGGGTCACGTACTGCAGTCCAGAGGTGGCGTCCGTGGGACTCACCGAGGACGCTGCCGTCGCCGAACACGGTGCGGATGCCGTCGTCTCGTACGAGTACAACCTCGCCGGCAACGGCAAGAGCGAGATCATCGGCACGGGCGGAACGGTGAAGGTCGTCCGCCAGAAGGACGGACCGGTCCTCGGGGTGCACCTGCTCGGCGACCGCGTGGGAGAGCTCATCACCGAGGGGCAACTGGCCGTCTCGTGGGAGGCTCATCCCGAGGACATCGCCCCTCTGATCCACGCGCATCCCACCCAGAGCGAAGCGCTGGGTGAGGCGTTCCTCGCCCTGGCGGGAAAACCGCTCCACGCACTCTGATCCGCAACAATCGACGCCCGAGGTCACTAAGCTGAAGGCGTCACAGATTTCTGAAGGAGACTCCGCATGAGCACACCCGTGGTCCTCCCCGCTCTCGGTGAGAGCGTCACAGAGGGTACGGTCACCCGCTGGCTGAAGCAGGTGGGCGACACCGTTCAGGCGGATGAGGGCCTGCTCGAGATCTCGACCGACAAGGTCGACACCGAGATCCCCTCCCCCGTCAGCGGCGTGATCGAGGAGATCCTCGTCGCCGAGGACGAGACGGTCGAGGTCGGAGCGCTCCTCGCGCGCATCGGCGACGGCAGCAGCGCGGGCGGCAGCGGCGACGCGCCGGCTGAGACCGCGTCGGCACCCGAGGCCGCACCCGCACCCGCATCCGAGGCCGCGCCGGCCCCGGAGTCGGCACCGGCCGCGCAAGCTGAGACGCCGGCCACGGAGCAGCAGGCTGCGCCGGCTGAGTCCGAGCAGGCACCTGCCGCGGAGGCGGCACCCGCCGCGTCCGGCGACGCCACCGATGTCGTGCTCCCAGAGCTGGGCGAGAGCGTCACCGAGGGTACGGTCACTCGCTGGCTGAAGCAGGTCGGAGACGACGTGGCCGTGGACGAGGCTCTGCTGGAGATCTCCACCGACAAGGTCGACACCGAGATCCCCTCCCCCGTGGCCGGCACGCTGCAGGAGATCCTGGCAGCTGAGGATGAGACCGTCGCGGTCGGTGCCGTGCTCGCACGCATCGGCTCCGGTGCACCCGCGGCTCCGGCTCAGGAGGCCCCTGCAGCTCCCGCTCAGGAGGCTCCCGCCCAGGAGGCTCCCGCACAGGCGGCGCAGGGTGCCCCAGCGCAGGAAGCGCCGTCCGCTCCCGCGCAGGAAGCGCCGGCTCAGGAGGCTCCCGCGCAGGAGGCTCCCGCGCCAGCCCAGGCCGCGCCCGCCGCGCAGCAGGCAGCCGCTCCGGCTCCGTCCGCCGCTCAGCCTGCCCCGGCACCCGCACCCGCGCCGCCGCAGGCGACGCCGGACGCCCCCGCAGCGGAGTCCGACACGCTGTACGTCACGCCGCTCGTGCGCCGTCTCGCCGCACAGCAGGGCGTCGATCTTTCGACCGTCAAGGGCACGGGCGTCGGCGGTCGCATCCGCAAGGAGGATGTGCTGAAGGCTGCCGAGTCGAAGAGCGAGGCGCCCGCCAGCGCCGCACCGGCCGCCAAGCCGCTCGAGGTCTCGCCGCTGCGTGGGACGACCCAGTCGATGTCGCGTCTGCGCAAGGTCGTCGCCGAGCGCGCCGTCGCTTCGATGCAGCAGACCGCACAGCTGACGACCTTCGTCGAGGTCGACGTGACGAAGCTCTCGGCGTACCGCGACCAGGTCAAGGGCGAGTTCCAGCAGAAGACGGGCAACAAGCTCTCCTTCCTGCCGTTCTTCACCCTCGCCGCCGCTGAGGCGCTGCAGGCGTTCCCCATCATCAACTCGACGGTCGACGGCGACAAGATCGTCTACCCCGAGACGGAGAACATCTCGATCGCGGTGGACACCGAGCGCGGCCTGCTCACCCCGGTGGTGCGCGACGCGGGCACGAAGAACCTCGCCCAGCTCGCGCAGGACATCGCCGATCTCGCCACCCGCACCCGCGA
This sequence comes from Microbacterium sp., assembly GCA_031178475.1. Lineage (GTDB taxonomy): Bacteria > Actinomycetota > Actinomycetes > Actinomycetales > Microbacteriaceae > Microbacterium. The sequence goes on from JAPSIX010000006.1 coordinate 25,910, forward strand.
CAACAAGCTGAAGCCCGATGAGCTCGCCGGCGGCACCTTCACGGTGACGAACACCGGCTCGCGCGGCGCACTGTTCGACACCCCGCTGGTGTTCCTGCCGCAATCGGCCATCCTCGGCACCGGCATCGTCTTCAAGCGCCCCGGTGTGGTGACCGTCGACGGAGTCGACGCGATCGCGGTCCGTTCCTACGTGTACCTGGCGTTGTCCTACGACCACCGCACGATCGACGGCGCGGACGCCGCACGCTTCCTGGGTGCGCTGAAGGCGCGCCTCGAGGCGGCGGACTTCGCGCCGCAACTCGGGATCTGACGGCTCACCCCTTTCCGGATGGCTGGTCCGCGACGTCGTACACGTCGCGGACCAGCCATCGGTCTTTCTCACGCACCAGCACGAGCATCTGCTCGCCGCGCTGCGACGTCTCGCCCAGCCTGAGGACGGCCACGTCACCGTAGTCCTCCACCGGTGTGATCTCCCGCTCGGTACCGGCGCCAGCCAGGCGTTCGAGCACCACGTTCGCGGCATCGGCGACGATCGATGTGCGGCATTCGCCGTCACCGCCCGCTGAGCATGCCGCGATCGCCTCAAGGAGGTCCCGAGCAGCGGAAGCGATGTCCCGGGTTTCCGATCCGCCTGCGCGGACGGAGGAATCCTCCGGCCTCGGCTGGGTCGGCGGCGGATCTGTGACCGGCGTGGCCGTCTCTGCCCGACTCGCCGTCTGCGACCCGTCCGACGCCGGCTGACCCATCGTGTGCGCTGCGGAGAGCCGCTCCGTCGCCTCGGAGCCGCCGTCAGTGGGCCAGATGAGTCCGACGACCAGCACCATGCCGGCTGCGGCGGCTCCGACGGCGACGACACGGCTTCGGCGTGGGTTCGTCCGCGCGCCGTTCTCGACCCGGCGATCGTGCGCCCACCGGTGAAGGCGCCCCCGCAGCTCGTCGATCGACACCGTGATGAGGCTGAGCCTCGCCGTCACGACTCCGGGTAGCGCCGACAGGGGCGAGTCTCGTACCGGTTCAGCCCGATCCCGACGCCGGGCGCCACCGGAACGCTGTGGGGAGACATGCTCGACGGTCTGCGGCAGCAGCGCTCGGTGTGCGGGGAACTCGCTCACTCGTTCGGGGACGAACACGTCGCGCTCGATGGCGCGTGGCGCCGCCAGCTCACTGAGTTCGCCCTCCCACCTGGGAATGACGCGTCGCACCGCTCGCAGGTCATCCGGCATCCGCTCTATCTCGCCGAGCAGCCGCTCCATCGCTCGATCAACGCAGGCGGCTCGCAGCCGGGCGACGACCTCGCGTGTTGCGGCCGCGCATGGGCTCCCCTCCCCGGGGACGAACAGCGGACGCGCGTCGTCGGCAAGCCACCAGCATCCGCTCACCGGATCCTCGTCGACCTCTTCGAGGCCGCGCAGCATGCTACCGGTCAGTGTGACGATCTCGCCCGGTGCCAGTGGCCGCTCGGCGCTCGCTCGTCGGCCGAGGAACGCGTCGACGCGGTCGGGACACCACGGAAGGAGCACATCGTGTCCGTCTGTTCGGCGCACCACGTCAAGCACCCCCGCGACGTGCTCGGCGCCGGCATACCGCCACAGCACGGTATCCGCGTCCTCTGCGGCCACCCGCACCCGCACGTCCTCGCCCGCCACGACGAGCGCGCCGCTGAAGGCCGACTCGTGCTCGTCGACGCGGCGGATCGTTCGGTGTGCGCCCGGCAGGAGCGTGGTGCTGGCATCCATGACGTCCATGACAGCGCATCCCGCTCCCGCCCGGGCGGCTGCGCGGCGCGTTGGGGAGAACTGCCGCGGAACCGACGACTGTGCAGGGCGATGGGAGCCCGACGACTCGGTAGGCTGGAGGGTATGGCAAAGCGTGCTCCCGAATCCGAGAAGCGTCCGGGTTTCTTCTCACAGATCCGTTCACTGTTCCGGTTCACGCGCGAGATCTATCCCTGGCTGCCGTGGGCTCAGATCGCGATCCTCGTCGGCGGTGTGCTCATCGGGCTCATCATCGGCCTGCTCCTCGGTCAGGCGGGCGTTCTTCCGCTCATCCTGTGGGGCATCACCGGCCTCATGTTCGGCTTCCTGGGCGCGATGTTCCTCATGACCCGCCTTTCGACGAAGGCGATGTACGCCAAGATCGACGGCATGCCCGGTGCAGCGGGCCACGTGCTCAGCACCAGCCTCGGCCGCAGCTGGCAGGCTTCCGACACTCCGGTGGGCATCAACCCCAAGACGCAGGAGGCGGTCTACCGCACGGTCGGACGCGGCGGGATCGTCGTCGTCGGCGAAGGCGCCCGCGGTCGACTCACCCGGCTCGTCAACGAGGAGCGCGTGAAGGCGCAGCGCGTCGCCCACGGCGTTCCGGTCACCGTGCTGTACGTCGGCCACGGCGAGGATGAAGTGCCGATCTCCGACCTGGCCAAGACGATCAAGAAGCTGCCCAAGGCGATCGACAAGGCGACAATGGCCGCCGTCATCCGCCGGCTCGAATCGGTGTCGCAGTCACTGTCGTCGCTGCCGATCCCGAAGGGCATCGACCCGACGAAGATCCGCGCGCAGCGCCCCCGCTGAGTCGCGCAGAACGGCCGCTCCCGAGGGGGCGGCCGTTCTCATTCCCCGAGGGGCTCCTTCGGCAGCCGGCGTACCTTGGCGCGGCGGCGCCGACGCTCGGGGATCATCGAGCGCATCTCCTCAAGCTTGCCGAAGCACAGCAGACGGTCCTCCGCCTCGAGCACGACGTGCTTGCGCGGGTTCGGGATGACGCTGACGCCCCGATGCAGGGTCAGCACCGTGATGTCCCGCTCCCACAGACCCAGATCACCCAGTTGCTTGCCGACCTGCTCAGCGCCGGCGTGCACGAGCAGCTCGGCCACTCCGTAGCCTGTGGACACGCTCAGCCGCTGGCGGACATCGATCTCGGGGAACGCGACCTGGTTGGCGATGTAGTCGATGATGGCGCCGGCGACGTCGAGCTTGGTCGCCGCCTCGATGCCCTGCAGGCCGGGCGAGGAGTTGACCTCCATCACGAGCGGGCCCTCGTCGCCCTCGAGCATGTCGACGCCGGCCACGCGGAGACCCATGATCTGCGCCGATCGCACCGCCGTCTGCTCGAACACGGGGTCGAGGGTGACCGGTTCGACACGGCCTCCGCGGTGCACGTTCGAGCGGAACTCGTCGCCATCGGCCACGCGCCGCATGGCGGCGACGACACGGTCGCCCACGACGAGCGCCCGGATGTCGCGGCCGCGGCTCTCGGCGATGAACTTCTGGATCAGCACGTTCTGCTTGGTCGAATGCAGCGTCTCGATGATCGCCTCGGCCACCTTCACCTGCGGGGCGAGGATCACGCCGATGCCCTGGGTGCCTTCGAGCAGCTTGATCACGACCGGTGCGCCGCCGACCCGTTCGATGGCCGGACGCACGTCGGCCCGGTTGCGGACGAACGCCGTCGCCGGCATGGCGATGTTGTGCCGGGAGAGGATCTGGTTCGCGCGCAGCTTGTCACGGGCGCTGGTGATGCCATTGGCCGTGTTCGGGGTGTACACGTCCATCTGCTCGAACTGCCGCACCACGGCGGTGCCGAAGTAGGTGATCGAGTTGCCGATCCGCGGAAGGATCGCGTCGTAGTCGCTGAGCTGGCGACCACGGTAGAACAGGTCGGGAGCGTCGGCGGTGAGGTCGATCGCGAACCGCAGGGTGTTCAGCACCTTGACGTTGTGGCCTCGCTGCTGGGCCGCCGCCCGCAGGCGCTGCGTCGAATAGGCCTGCGGGGCGCGGGAGAGGACAGCGATCTTCACAGAGGTTTCCTGCCAGGATGTAGGGGTGGGTCGGCCTTCTCATTCAAACACGCTGACGGGGTGGCGCGAGTGGGTCGCGCTCCCCGATCTCGGCATCGACTGGATCAAGGCGAAGATCGACACCGGCGCCCGCACCTCCTCGCTGCACGCGTACGACCTGCGCGAGTTCGAGCGGGAGGGTGAGGAATGGGTGCGCTTCACCGTGCGGCCGTGGCAGGAGAGTCAGGCGGATGCCGTGCGGGTCGAGTTCCCGGTGCACGATCGCCGTGCCGTGCGCAGCTCGTCGGGCCATGCGCAGGAGCGGATCGTCGTGCAGCTGGTCATCCGTCTCGTCGACCGCGAGGTGCTTTCCGAAGTGACGCTCAGCCGGCGCGATGAGATGGGATTCCGGATGCTGATCGGCCGCGAGGCACTGCGGAACGGCTTCATCGTGGATCCTGCTCGTTCCTTCCTGGGCCCGCGTGCGCCGAGGGAGGCGCGCAAGCGCAACCGCGGGAAGGCGGTCGGTCCCGAGTGACGGTCAGCCCCGAACGAGCAGGGTGCCGGCGGCCTTGTCATGCAGGCCGCGCTGATCGGCGTCCCAGATCACTGCGGGGATCACGAGGACCAGCAACAGGGTGCGGACCACCGGCCGCCACAGCCCTACCCAGCCGCCCTGCTGCCGCACGACGCGCATGCCGAGGATCCGGTGGCCCGGACTGCCGCCTGCGGTCGGAATGAACAGGATCTGCAGCACGGCGAAGACCATCATCGGCGCGAACTGGCGCCAGCCCGCCTCCGCCGGCAGCGCGAACTGGTCGTAGCCAAGGAAGCCGGTGGCGATGATCGTGGCCGCGAGGTAGTCGATGAGCAGCGCCCCGATCCGCCGGCCGGGCCGGGCAATGCTTCCGGTGCCTGCGGGGGGAAGGCCGAGCCGCTCACCGGGGTACGCATTCGCAGCATCCGTCACCGTCCCAGCCTACCGGCGGGCCGTAACATGCCCGAAACACGACGGACACGGCAGAGAAACGGCGTCGCCGTAGCCTGCGTAAGGTTGCATTGGACCGATACCCGATCAGGAGTACTCCTACATGTTCAAAGATTCCTCAGAGGTACTGAGCTTCATCAAGGACGAGGGCATCAAGTTCCTCGACATCCGCTTCACGGACCTCCCCGGTGTCCAGCAGCACTTCAACATCCCGGCAGCATCCGTCGACGAGGACTTCTTCCGCGACGGCCAGCTGTTCGACGGCTCGTCGATCCGCGGGTTCGCGAGCATCCACGAGTCGGACATGCAGCTGATCCCCGATGTGACCACGGCGTACCTCGACCCGTTCCGCGCCGAGAAGACGCTGATCATGGTCTTCGACATCTACAACCCTCGCACCGGCGAGACCTATTCGAAGGACCCACGTCAGGTGGCCAAGAAGGCCGAGAAGTACCTCGCGTCGACGGGCATCGCCGACACCGCGTTCTTCGCTCCCGAGGCGGAGTTCTACGTCTTCGACGACGTGCGGTACGAGGTCACCGCGGGCAAGAGCTTCTACGCGGTCGACTCCGACGAGGCGGCCTGGAACTCCGGTCGCAAGGAGGAGGGCGGGAACCTCGGCAACAAGACGCCGTTCAAGGGCGGTTACTTCCCCGTCTCCCCCGTCGACAAGCAGGCCGACCTGCGCGACGACATCTGCCTGAAGCTCGCTGAGGCCGGTCTCTTCGTGGAGCGCTCGCACCACGAGGTCGGCACGGCGGGTCAGGCGGAGATCAACTACCGCTTCGACACCATGGTGCGCGCCGCCGACGACGTGCTGAAGTTCAAGTACATCGTGAAGAACACCGCCGAGGAGTGGGGCAAGACCGCCACCTTCATGCCGAAGCCGCTGTTCGGCGACAACGGCTCGGGCATGCACACCCACCAGTCGCTCTGGCTCGACGGCACGCCGCTGTTCTTCGACGAGACCGGCTATGCGCAGCTCAGCGACACCGCCCGCTGGTACATCGGCGGACTGCTGAAGCACGCACACGCGGTGCTCGCCTTCACCAACCCGACCCTGAACAGCTACCACCGCCTGGTCAAGCACTTCGAGGCGCCGGTGAACCTGGCCTACTCGGCGGGCAACCGCTCGGCGGCGGTGCGCATCCCGCTGACCGGCTCGAACCCCAAGGCCAAGCGCATCGAGTTCCGCGTGCCGGACGCCTCGGGCAACCCGTACCTGGCGTTCGCCGTGCAGCTGATGGCGGGCCTGGACGGCATCAAGAACCGCATCGAGCCGATGGAGCCGATCGACAAGGATCTGTACGAGCTCCCGCCGGAGGAGGCCAAGAACATCCCGCAGGTGCCGAACTCCCTGCTGGACTCGCTCGAGGCGCTCCGCAACGACCACGACTTCCTGCTCGAGGGCGGCGTGTTCACCAAGGAGCTCATCGAGACCTGGATCGACTACAAGTACAACAACGAGATCCTGCCGATGGCGCAGCGCCCGCACCCGTACGAGTACGAGCTGTACTACGGCGTCTGAACCTGCCGCCTCGCCGAGAAA
>JAPSIX010000273.1 GCA_031178475.1 Microbacterium sp.
GCCGGCCCGGCCCGCAGCGGGGCGAGCAGGCCTGTGCGGCGCTGGTTAGACTCACGTCATGCCCGCATCCCGCCTGCATCTGGTCCGTCATGGTGAGGTGCACAACCCCGACCGCATCCTCTACGGGCGACTGCCCGGCTTCGGTCTGAGCGCCGCGGGCCGTGACATGGCGCGGGCTGCCGCCGACCACGTGATCGGGCTGGGCGGCACGATCAGCGAACTGCGCTGCTCCCCGCTGGAGCGGGCGCAGCAGTCCGCGGCTCCGTTCGCCGAGGCACTCGGCATGGATCCCGTGCTCGATGAGCGGATCATGGAGCCCACGAACGTGTTCGAGGGCAAGCGGATGAAGCGTGCGTTGCGCGACCCCCGCAACTGGCACCACCTGCGCCGGCCCTCGTTGCCCAGCTGGGGCGAGCCGTACAAGCTGATCGTCGCGCGCATGCGCGCCGCGATGGATGAGAGCTGGCACACCGTCGACTCCGCGACCGGTGCGCACTCGCACGGAGAGATCGTGTTCGTGTCGCACCAGGCGCCGATCTGGATGGTGCATCTCTCCGTCGCCGGCCTGCCGCTGCAGCACGACCCGCGCACCCGCCGGTGCGCACTGTCGAGCGTGACGACCTTCGAGCGGTCCGGTGACGTGTGGCGCGAGGTCGCGTACGCCGAACCGGCATCCGGCGGCGTCGACCTCGGCGCGGTGTGAACCGCACCCACACTTTCATTAAAGCTACGATATTTTAGATGTTATGAAAGCGTCGGTGCCCCTGATTTCCCCCCTCCTCCGATCGGACACCCAGGGAGCCGTCCTAGCGGAGTTGCTTCTAGGCCCCGATCGTGAGTACACCCTGACACGCCTGGCCGAGCGAGCAGGGACCTCGGTTCCGACGGTGCACCGAGAGGTGGAAAGGCTCGTGGCGTCGGGATTCGCAACTGAGCGCCGTTCCGGCCGCAACCGCTACGTAGTCGCCGATGTCCGACACCCGCTGTACCGTCCGGTGAAAGAGATCATCGAGTATGCATACGGACCACGAGTTGTGCTTGAGCGCGAGCTCGGTGACGTGGATGGAATCGACGAAGCGTACATCTACGGTTCATGGGCTGCTCGAATAGGAGGTGAACCTGGGATGGACCCCAAGGACATCGACGCGCTCGTTGTCGGTCATCCTGACCGGGCGGATCTGTTCGATGCCGCCGAGCGCGCCGAGCGGGCCCTCGGACGCGAGGTCAGCATCCGTTCGATCAGCCCCACACGATGGAGCGATGGGGACGATCCGTTCCTCCGCACGCTCAGAAGCCGCCCACTGGTCGCTCTGGACATCGGCGTGAGGAAACGCTGATGGCGGTGCGGCGGTGGGAGGTTGGCCGGGACGCCGTGGACCGGATGTTGGCGATCGGCGAGCTGGAGCGCGTCCCCGCTAATCGGGAGCACGCGGGTCACCTTCTTGGGCTGGCGAGCACGCACGTGCATTCTGCCACGCGCCTGAGCGACGACGACCCCGAACTCGCGTTCGCCGCTGCCTATGACGCGGCACGCAAGGCGCTGACCGCGGCACTGGCCGTGCAGGGGCTCAGACCCACCACACGGGGAAGGCACGTCGCCGTTCGCGATGCCGCGCTCGCACAGTTCTCCCCTTCGTTCGCAGCCCTCATCAAACGGTTCGACTGGATGCGGCGCACTCGCAACGACAGCGAGTATCCGGATCTCGACTCACCCGGGATTTTTCCAGAGGACGTCGCCGAAGCGATTGACTACGCAACCGAGATCGTCGAGAAGGCGGTCCGGTTGGTGGAGACCCTGCCGCCATACGGGCGTTGAAGCATATTCCAGCGGCGTATCTACCGGCTCACCCATAGGAACCCGTACGTACACTGGCTGCGTGCCTCTCGCGTCGACGGTTCGCTCTGTCCGCAGCGGGCGCTCTTCCCGCAGCATCCGTCATCTGCGTGCTGCCGGGGCCGCGCTCGCCGCGGTGCTCGCCGTCGGTCTGAGCGCATGCGCTCCCGACCCCGCCACCGAGGCGTACCTGAACGGCGAGCAGAAGGCGTACACCGCGGCTGACTTCACCGTCGTCGAGATCCCCGCCGACGAACGCGGCGAGCCCGTGGAGTTCGGCGGCGTCACCGAGAACGGCGAGAAGTTCTCCAGCGAAGACATCAGCGGCCAGGTCGCCGTGGTCAACTTCTGGTACGCCGGATGCGGCCCGTGCCGAGCTGAGGCGAAGGACCTGGAAGCCG
>JAPSIX010000274.1 GCA_031178475.1 Microbacterium sp.
GCCGCGAGCTCGGCGAGGGCGTCGTTTCGCCGGGTGTCGAGCGGGTCGCCCTGATCGATCAGCTCGACGGCCACGTGGTCGGTGCCGAACAGGTCGACGAGCCGCCGCAACGGGGTCTCGGGATCGCCGCGGTCGAGGCCGCGCCGGACGCCGCCCTTCCGGCATCCGGTGAGGATCGTCCAGTGCCCGCCCGCGCTGGCCACGAGGTCATCGAGGTCGTAGAGCGGGCGGCCCTTCTCGCCGCCGCGAAGCTGCGCGCGGGTGATCGCTCCGGAGAGCCGGTGGTAACCCTCCACGCCGTGGGCCAGGACGAGCAGGTGGTCGCCGACCGGGTCGGGGACGCCGGTGCGGCCCTTCGACAGGCTCAGGGGCCCATCGAGGCTCAGGGATTCGTCTCCGAGGGAGAGCTCGGCGCCGAACACGGTCTGCACGGCGGTGAGCTCGGCCGCCTCGGCGAAGCGCGCCGCCCCGTAGAAGCCGTCATGGTCGGTGATCGCCAGCGCCGTGAGCCCCAGCGCCTCCGCCTCGGCCAGCAGCTCGTCGGGAGAGGAGGCGCCGTCGAGGAAGGAGTACGAGCTGTGCGCATGCAGCTCGGCATAAGGCACCGCATCGGCCGGTCGCACGGCAGGAGGGGGCGCCGCGGGCGGGCGGTGCCGGCTCAGCGGTCCGGGATCCGCCCGGGGTCCTTCCGGTTCGCCCGATGGAGGAGCGTCGTCGGTCGGCGCGCTCAGCGTGCGCTCGAGATCCGCCCAGCTCAGCCGCGGGTTGTGGAAGCCCATCAGCGGTACCTCCCCTCGGCACACCAGCCGTCGGCGGAATGGAAGACCAGCCATGCCCGGTGCCGGGCGTCCAGCAACTGGAAGCGGTGACCGTCGCGGGCGCGCTCGGCATCCCACCGGTGCTCGCGCACGGGCCACGGGCCCGCCCAGCCGATCACCTCGTGATCGTCGATGAACGCCGGCGCACAGGACAGCTCACCGCGCGCGTCCACCCGCACCTCCCTGCCCTCGGCGCCGCACACCCTGACGGGTCGGGCTGGATCGAACACCTCGGTGGGCAGGGGCCCGGGAAGGCTTCCCGGCCACGGACGGGACGGGTCTCGCTCCACGACGGGACGCTCCCCCCACGGGGTCAGCACCTGGCGTTCGGCGAGCATGCGTCCGCCGGAGACGACCGCCGTGACCACGCCGCGATGCCCCAGCATCGTCTGCACGCGGGAGACGGCGTGGTGCAGACGCTCGTCGGTGCCGGATCCGAACAGTCCCGGCTGGTGATGGGCGGCGTCGTCGACGGCCACCGGGGTGATCCGCACGCCGACGATGCCGCGGAAGGCGTGCGCGGCGTCGTCATCCTGCGGCGAGTCCGCGACCAGCGATTCCAGCTGCCAGCGCACCCGGTCGACCAGGTCGCCGGCCTCGAAGCAGGTCGGATGCAGCCAGGTGCGCGAGAACACGCCGCCGTCGTCGTCGGTGAGGTCGATGCGCACCTCCGTGCACACCAGAGAGGCGTCGGCCAGGGCGAGCAGGGCGGCATCCGCGGTCTGCCGCACGGCGAACGCGATCTGATCGGACTGGCCGAGCGGGGTGTCGAACTCGATCCCCCGCGCGAGCTCGGGATCGGGCGGGCGAGGCGACAGCGGGCGGGAGTCGGCGCCCCGGGCCAGTGCGTGCAGCCGCGCGCCGTGTTCGCCGAGCCGGTCGCGCACCTCGAGAGCACCCAGCGCGGCGAAGGCGCCGAGGGTGGCCACGCCGAGTCGTTGCAGCAGCCCGGTCAGCTCCTCGTCGCCGAGCACCGGCACCGGGAGCGGCGCGAGGAAGGCGGCCGACTCGCCGGGTGGCACCACGAACCAGCCGTCGACCGCGTTCGCCGCCCGCGCCGCCAGCTCGGCGGTGAACACCCCGTCCGCCACGCCGATCCGCACCTCGGGGTAGCCGGCCTCGGCGAGGACAGCCCGCAGTGCGACGGCGGCATCGGCCTCACCCCCGTGATAGCGCGAGATGCCACGGGAGCGGAGGGCGGCGAGCCCCGGCCGGATCAGATGCACCCCCGGGGCGTGGGTCTCGATCAGACGCAGCACCGGCAGGAAGGCGCGTTCGTCCCTGGAGGGTTCGTGCGGCAGCATCCGCAGGGCGGGCAGTCGTCCCTGCGCGAGCCGTCGTCGCTGCCCGATGCGCACGCCGTGCTCGCGGGCGGATGCCGTGCACGCTACGAC
>JAPSIX010000275.1 GCA_031178475.1 Microbacterium sp.
GGCACCGCGTCTGGCCGCGATCATCGAGAGCGCAGGGACGGTCGAACTCGCCGGCTCGTACGAACTCGCCGGAGCGGACCTCAGCGTCCGCGGGCACCACGTCGCGGTGACGGCGGGCACGGCGATCGACGCGCGCGGCTCCGGTCGCGACGGCGACCTCGTCTTCACGGCCCGCGACACCGGGGGCGCACACGCAGACGCTGCGGCCTCCGTGACCGTGCAGCGAGCCCGGCTCCTGGGCGGGACGATCACGCTCTCCGCAGAGGCCGCACCGCCCTCCGCTGCCCGCGCCACCTCGATCGCGTCGGTCGCGGTCGTCGACTCCGCGCTGCATGCCTCCGGTGACGTGACGCTGATCAGCGATTCTGCGGCCGAAGTGCACGCGCGCGGCACCGCCGCAGCGGCGAACGGCAGTTCCACGGCCGCCACCCGACTGGGCGGCACCTCCACGGTCTCGACTCCGGGGACCCTGCGGCTCGAGGCGCGCAACGCGGCGTCCGCCGTCGCCGTGGCGAACAACGAGCTGGGTGCGGCGCTCGCCGAAGCCGAACTCCGTCGCCGCACACACGTCGTCGTCGACGGGAACCAGGTCATCTCGGCATCCGAGGTCGTCCTGCTCGCGACCGCGATCGGGTCGCTGCACGTCAGCGCGGACGGGATCGCCGGGGACGCCGGGGCGTCGGCAACGCTGGCAGGCATGGCGCTCACGGCGCGCCCGGGGACGGGAGCCGCCGCCGTGGGCCGGGTCTTCGCCGATACCGCAGCCCTGATCGGTCCGGATGCGCAGGTCGTGGCAAACGGCGCCGACGTGTCGATGCACGCCGACTCCCGCCTCGACACTCAGGCCGACGCCGATGGCGCCGACGGCGGCGTCGCCGCGCTCATCGTCGACGATCGCACCTCGAGCGCGATCGCCAACGGTGCCGCGGTGGATGAGGCGGACAGCGTCGACATCGTCGCGACCACGGTGCATTCCGCCAGGTCTCGCGGCACGGCCTGGGCGCTCGTCTCCTCCCACGCCGCGACCAGCTCGACGATCGGCGCGGGCAGCCCTCTCACGGTCGCCGGCGATCTGAACGTCACGGCCCGCCAGAACGCCACGGCCACGGCATCCGGATCCGGCGCGGCGCTCGCACTCGGAATCCACACCGTGTCGGCGCGGGTCGACCGGCCGGTGTACGCTTCCGGCGATGTCCGCATCGTCTCCACAGGACACTCCGTCTCCAGGGCCACCGCGTCTGCGGGTCGGCTGCCTGGCATCGCCGCACCCGCCGCACTGCTGGCCTCGTGGGGCGGCGCCCCCGACGCTGTGGTCGGCACGATCGCGGTCATCCCGATGCAGGTGCGCGCCGTCGCCGCGGCCGTCGTGCTCGCCGAGGTGACATCGACCCTCGGCTCGAACGTTGCCGCACCCGCGCCCCTGCGCAGCGGCGGCGCCGTCGTGATCTCGGCCACCTCCACCGGCTCCGGGTCGGCCGGCGGCAAAGACCTCGCCCTCGACCAGGTACTCACCCTTCCGCAGCCGGCACGCTCGGCCATGGTCGCGGTGAACGGCCCCGTCTTCGCCGGAGATGACGTCCTGCTCCAGGCGGGCCGCGGACCTCCGGCAGCCGAACAGACGATCACGACCACCGACATCCGCCTTCACGCCCCGATCACGCTCCTCGACCCGACCGCCACCCTGACGATCTCGAACCCCTCGCAGACGCCGGCGTACACGCCACCTGCTGGAGCGGTTCTCGTCACAGCCGCCGCAGGCGGCACGGTCACCGCCACCGGCGCCATCCTCCGCTTCGCCCCGGGATCGCTTCCCGCCGACGCCTGGGTGCTGATCACCCCGCGCACCGCCTCGGTCGCCGGCATCCTCACCGCCTCCGCGATCTACGACCTGCGCGCATACGACGCCCGCACCGGTGTCGAGATCACCACGTTCCGCGTCGCGCCGGTGCTCACGATCGCCGTCGACGCCGCACCCGCGACGGGGATCTGGTACGTCGCGCCCGATGGCTCGGTGCAGGCGATCGCGACCACCACGGATGCCGCAGGCGGCACCGTCACTGCGGCGCTGCCGCACTTCTCCGACTACGTCGCAGGCTCCCCGCTCGCCGGGCTCGTCGGACTCCTCGTCGAGCAGCTGCAGGCCTTCCTCGCCGACGGCAGCTACACGCAGGATCTCGGATCGTACGCGCTCGGCGACGCGGTGCAGCTGA
>JAPSIX010000276.1 GCA_031178475.1 Microbacterium sp.
TCTGCAGCATCCCGCCGTCGACGGGCCAGCTGGCACCGGTGACATACGACGACTCGGGCGAGGCGAGGAAGCGGATCACCGCCGCGATCTCCTCGGCCTTGCCCGGCCGGCCGAGCGGAACCCCGGGGCGATGGGTGCGATCGGCGGTCTCGGAGTCCATGTCGTTCATCGGCGTCGCGATCTCGCCGGGTGCGACGGCGTTCACCGTGACACCGTGCTCGCCGAGCTCCTGCGCCATGGTCTCCACGAGCCCGGCCAGTCCGTGCTTGGCGGCGACGTACGGCGCGGCGCCGACGCGCGGCTGGTGCGCGTGCACGCTGGTCACTGCGATGATCCTGCCGCCGTGCCCCGCGCGCACCATGCGCCGGGCCGCGGCCTGCATGCCCAGGAAGGCTCCGTCGAGGTTCAGGGCGACGATGTCGCGCCAGTCCTCGAGGGTGATGTCCAGGAACGGGCTGCGTCCGCCGCCGCCGGCGTTGTTCACGAAGACGTCCAGACCGCCGAGTTCGTCGGCGATGGCATCGACGGAGGCGGTGACGCGATCGAGCTCGGTGGCGTCGAACTGCGCCACCACGGCGCGCCGCCCGCGCTCGCGCACGGCGTCGGCGGTGCGCTCGGCGCCCTCCTGATCGGAGTGCCAGGTGACGCCGACGTGCATCCCCGCCTCGGCGAGGGCGACAGCGGTGGCGGCGCCGATGCCCGAGTCGGAGCCGGTGACGATGGCGTATTCGGGGGAGAAGTGTGTCATGACCCGGACCCTAGCCCCCTCCGGCTTCGGCCGGTGGGGCCTTTACAGGGCGGCGGCCCCTGGGTTATCGGGGCGTCGCCCGCGGTGGATGTCGATCACGGGAACGGCCGCGAGCAGCGCTCTGGTGTACTCCTCGCGGGGATGCTGCAGCACGGCATCCGTCGTCCCGCGCTCGACGATCCTGCCCTCTTTCATCACCGCGACCGTGCCGGCGAGGTGCTGCACGACGCCGATGTCGTGCGAGACGAGCAGCAGGGTCAGGCCCTCCTCGCGCCGCAGATCGGCGAGCAGCTCGAGGATCTGCGCCCGCACGGTCACATCCAGTGCCGACAGCGGCTCGTCGCCGACGAGGATCCTCGGCCGGTGCGCGATCGCGCGAGCCAAGGCGATGCGCTGGCGCTGCCCGCCGGAGAACTCATGCGGATGCCGCTCGGCCATCGCCGGGTCGAGACCGACCTGCGCGAGCACCTCGCGCACCCGGGCGTCGTGGTCGCCGGGGATGTCGAGGGCGCGCAGCGGCTCGGAGACGATCCGGCCGACGCGCATGCGCGGGTCCAGCGATGCGTACGGATCCTGGAACACGAGCCCCGTCTGCCTGCGCAGCCAGTGCAGGGAGCGGGCGGGCGCCGTGGCGTCCACGTCGCGTCCGTCGACCACGACCCGGCCGCTCGAGGGCAGATCCAGGCCCAGCAGCAGCCGCACCAGGGTCGACTTGCCCGAACCCGACTCGCCGATGATCCCCAGTGACTCGCCCTCGGCGATCGCCAGGTCAGTCGGATGCAGGGCGACGGTGGTGCGCCGGCGCTCGAACAGGGTGCGGCGCGGCAGGGTGAACGACCGGCTGACTCCCTCCGCAACGATCAGGCTCATGACTTCCCTCCCGGCCGCCAGAGTGTCGCGGTGGCGTCGCGCAGCAGTCCCTGCGTCACGGGGGAGGACGGGGTGGTCAGCAGCCGGTCGACGGGCGCCGACTCCACCACCCGGCCGTTCTCGAGCACGACGGCGCGCGTGGCGACCTGCGCCAGCACGGCGAGGTCATGCGTGATGAACACCAGCGACATGCCCTCGCTCTGCACGAGCGAGAGCAGCAGCGAGAGGATCTCTGCCTGGATCGTCACATCCAGCGAGGTGGTCGGCTCGTCGACGATGAGCAACCGGGGACGACACGCCAGCGCCATCGCCATCGCCACGCGCTGTCGCTGTCCGCCGGAGAGCTGGTGCGGGTAGCGGTCGACGATGCCCGCCGGCTCCGGCAGCCGCACGCGCTCCGCCGCGGCGATCGCCCGTTCCCGCGCCTCCCGCCGCCCGACGCGCTCGTGGATCCGCACAGCCTCGGCGATCTGCCGGCCCACGGTGCGGATGGGGTTGAGTGCCGTGCCGGGTTCCTGAAAGACCATCCCGATCTCGTCGCCGCGCAGCGAGGCCAGTTGTCGATCCGGCATCCCGAGCAGCTCGG
>JAPSIX010000277.1 GCA_031178475.1 Microbacterium sp.
CTCGGCGGCGTCATCCCGTTCCTGTCGTTCTTCATGGAGACGCGCGTCGCCCGTGACGTGAAGACGTACCTCGACTCCCGAGAGGCAGCCGATGCCCCTTCGACAGGCTCAGGGACCCAGTTCTCCAAGGAAGGTGTCCGTTGACCGAGCAGACCGAGACCCAGCAGCGCCCCGCGCTCGTCGTCGACTTCGGAGCGCAGTACGCGCAGCTGATCGCCCGCCGCGTCCGTGAGGCCGGCGTCTACAGCGAGATCGTGCCGCACACGGCATCCGCTGAGGAGATCGCGGCGAAGAACCCGGTCGCGCTGATCCTGTCCGGTGGACCCTCCTCGGTGTACGAGGACGGCGCCCCGAAGCTCGACCCGAAGGTGTTCGACCTCGGCGTCCCGACTCTCGGCATCTGCTACGGCTTCCAGTACATGGCGCAGACGCTGGGCGGCGAGGTCGCGCACACCGGGCTGCGCGAGTACGGCGCCACCGACGCGCACATCACCGGCACCGCCAGCACGTTGCTTTCCGGCCAGCCCGCCGAGCAGAACGTGTGGATGAGCCACGGCGACCAGGTCGCCCGTGCACCAGAGGGCTTCGAGGTGCTCGCCACCACCGAGGCCACCAAGGTCGCCGCGTTCGCAGACGAGCAGCGCAAGTTCTATGGTGTGCAGTGGCACCCCGAGGTCAAGCACTCCGACCACGGCCAGGCGATCATCGAGAACTTCCTGCACCGTGGGGCAGGCCTGCCCGCCGACTGGAACCCCGACAACGTGATCGCCGAGCAGATCGAGCGCATCCGTGAACAGGTCGGCGACGCCCGGGTCATCTCCGCCCTCTCCGGCGGCGTCGACTCCGCCGTGTCCACGGCGCTCGTGCACAAGGCGATCGGCGACCAGCTCACCGCCGTCTTCGTCGACCACGGGCTGCTCCGCAAAGGCGAGCGCGAGCAGGTCGAGAAGGACTACGTCGAGTCCACCGGCGTGCGTCTGATCACCGTCGACGCCGCTGACACCTTCCTCGGTCATCTCGCCGGAGTCACCGACCCCGAGACCAAGCGCAAGATCATCGGCCGGGAGTTCATCCGCGCCTTCGAGCAGGTGCAGCGCGACCTGGTCGAGGAGGCGAAGGCCTCCGGCGGCGCCCCGGTCAAGTTCCTCGTGCAGGGCACGCTGTACCCCGACGTGGTCGAGTCCGGCGGCGGCTCCGGCACCGCGAACATCAAATCGCACCACAACGTGGGTGGGCTGCCGGAGGACCTCGACTTCGAACTCGTCGAGCCGCTGCGCGCCCTGTTCAAGGACGAGGTGCGCGCGATCGGGCGTGAACTCGGCATCCCCGAGGCGATCGTCGGCCGTCAGCCGTTCCCCGGCCCCGGCCTCGGCATCCGCATCATCGGCGAGGTCACCCGCGAGCGGCTCGAGGTGCTGCGCGAGGCCGACGCGATCGCCCGCGAGGAGCTCACCAAGGCGGGTCTCGACCAGACCATCTGGCAGTGCCCGGTGGTGCTGCTGGCCGACGTCCGCTCGGTGGGTGTGCAGGGCGACGGCCGCACCTACGGCCACCCGATCGTGCTGCGTCCGGTCTCCAGTGAGGACGCCATGACGGCCGACTGGACCCGGCTGCCCTACGATGTGCTGGCCCGCATCTCGAACCGCATCACCAACGAGGTGCGCGAGGTGAACCGGGTCGTACTCGACGTCACCTCGAAGCCGCCGGCCACGATCGAGTGGGAGTAAGCACCCCCGAGACCGACGCCGCGCCAGGGATCTTCCCCGACGCGGCGTATCTCGTGCTGTCGAGCCGGCTCGTCCCCGACCTCGACGGCGGCTACACGATCGCGACGCTCGCCCGGGCCCGCCAGATGGCGGCCCGCGGTGCCGACGTGCAGGTGCTCACCGTCGACCCCGCTGATATCGCCGCGCACGCCGCCCACCGTGCGGAGTTCGTCCGACGCGGGACGCTGCCTGCCGACGTCCCGATGCGCAACCTGTTCGACGAGGCGAGTGCACCCGGTGGCGGTGCAGCCGCGTGGCTGCGCGCCGCGGCATCCGCGCGTCTCGCACCACCCGCCGGCGACGTCGCGGACGAGTACCGCGAGCTGCCGGATGCCGCGGGGCGGCCGTACGCGGCTCTGCCGGTGATCCGCGGCGGCCCCGACTGGCACCTGAGCACCGCTCCCGTCGGCGTGTACGACGAGCACGGC
>JAPSIX010000278.1 GCA_031178475.1 Microbacterium sp.
ATGGGCACGTCGGCCGCCCTGCTCTGGTCGCTGTACGCCCTGTTCTTCGGCACCGCCGGCGAGCCAGGCATGACGCACCCGTTCGAGTTCACGATCGCCCCGTCCGACGGGGCCGCGAACATCTACCTCGAGGTGGGCGCGGGTGTGACCATGTTCATCCTCGCGGGCCGCTACTTCGAGAAGCGGTCCAAGCGCCAGGCTGGAGCGGCGCTGCGCGCCCTGCTCGAACTCGGCGCCAAGGAGGTGGCGGTCCTGCGCCCTTCGACGGGCTCAGGGACCCGGGTCGAGGTGCGCATCCCCACCTCCGAGCTGAAGGTCGGCGACGAGTTCGTCGTCCGCCCTGGGGAAAAGATCGCCACCGACGGCGTCGTCGTCTCGGGCACCTCCGCGATCGACGCGTCGATGCTCACCGGCGAGTCGGTGCCCGTCGAGGTGGGGGAGGGGGATGCCGTCACCGGCGCGACCGTGAACGCCGGCGGCCGCATCGTCGTCCGCGCCACGCGCATCGGCTCCGACACGCAGCTCGCCCAGATGGCGAAGCTGGTCGAAGACGCGCAGAGCGGCAAGGCCGAGGTGCAGCGCCTCGCCGACCGCATCTCGGGCGTCTTCGTACCGATCGTGATCGTCATCGCCGTCGCGACTCTCGGTGCCTGGCTCGGCGCGGGCTTCCCCGCCACCGCCGCCTTCACCGCCGCCGTGGCCGTGCTGGTGATCGCGTGCCCGTGCGCCCTGGGACTGGCCACGCCCACCGCGCTGCTGGTCGGCACCGGGCGGGGCGCGCAGATGGGCATCCTCATCAAGGGACCCGAGGTGCTCGAGTCCACCCGCCGCGTCGACACCGTCGTGCTCGACAAGACGGGAACCGTCACCAGCGGGCGGATGAGTCTCGCCGACGTCGTCGCCGAGCCCGGCGTCGATCGGGACGAGCTGATGCGTCTCGCCGGCGCGATCGAGCACGCCTCCGAGCACCCGATCGCGCAGGCCATTGCGAAGGCGGCGGCGGATGCCGGAGAGCTGCCACCCGTCGAGGGCTTCACGAACATCGAGGGCAAGGGCGTGCAGGGCATCGTCGAGGGCCACGCGATCGTGGTCGGCCGCGAGAGCCTGCTCGCCGACTGGGCGATGCACCTCAGCCCCGAGGTCGCCGAGGCGAAGTCCCGCGCCGAGGGCGAGGGCAAGACGGTCATCACGGCCGGATGGGACGGCCAGGCCCGCGGCATCCTGATCGTCGCCGACGCAGTCAAGCCGAC
The DNA here is from genome assembly GCA_031178475.1 of Microbacterium sp. Taxonomy (GTDB): domain Bacteria; phylum Actinomycetota; class Actinomycetes; order Actinomycetales; family Microbacteriaceae; genus Microbacterium. The sequence goes on from JAPSIX010000278.1 coordinate 1,251, forward strand.
CAGCGCCGAGGCGATCCGCGAGCTGCGCAACCTCGGCCTCACGCCGGTGCTCCTGACCGGCGACAACGAGGCGGTCGCCCGACGCGTCGCCGCCGAGGTCGGCATCGACGAGGTCATCGCCGAAGTCCTCCCGCAGGACAAGGTCGATGTCATCAAGCGCCTGCAGGGCGAGGGCAAGGTCGTCGCGATGGTCGGCGACGGGGTGAACGACGCCCCCGCTCTCGCACAGGCCGACCTAGGCTTGGCGATGGGCACCGGCACGGATGTCGCCATCGAAGCGTCCGACATCACCCTTGTCCGTGGTGATCTGCGGGCGGCCGTCGACGCCATCCGGCTGTCGCGCAACACGCTCAGCACCATCAAGACCAACCTGTTCTGGGCGTTCGCGTATAACGTGGCGGCCATCCCCATCGCAGCGCTCGGCATGCTCAATCCGATGCTCGCCGGCGCGGCCATGGCATTCTCCAGTGTGTTCGTCGTCGGCAACAGCCTGCGACTGCGCGCATTCACCAGCATCACCACCCCCACCCGAAAGGAAGACCGATGACCGGCACCGCACACGAGACCACTCCCGCCGCCAGCTGCTGCAGCACCACCGCGGCCCCCGCAGTCGACGCCGACGGACGCACCGACCTGCTGGCATCCGCTCCCGTCGCGAGCTGCTGCGGAGGCGGCGCCGCCCGGCGCGAGGAAGGCTGACCATGACCGACATCGCCCACGCGGCCCACGACACGCACACCGAGGACGGCATCGCCTGCGACCGCGGCGAGCACGGCTACATCACGGAGAAGGCTCGCTACCTCGCGCGCCTGAAGCGCATCGAGGGGCAGGCCCGCGGCATCCACCGCATGGTCGACGAGGAGCAGTACTGCATCGACATCCTCACCCAGATCTCGGCGCTGACCAGCGCCCTGCAGGGGGTCGC
>JAPSIX010000279.1 GCA_031178475.1 Microbacterium sp.
GCCGGTCCCCGCAGCGGGCGGCACCGCGGTCGCCGAGCCGCCGCCAGTCGAGAGCGCCCAGAGCGCGGCCACGGGTGGCACGCGCGAGCCGGCGGACACCTCCGAGCCCGTCGACGGCTTCGCCGCGCTCGGCGTCGCGGCCCAGTGGGCAGACGAATCGCGCCCTCCCACGGCGCTGACCTGGATCGACCCGTCGTCGATTGCCGCGGCATCCGATTCCGCCGCCATCGAAACCGCCCTGACAGCAGACCCGGACGAGGATCTGCTCGCCGACGCACGGCTGCTCCCGGGATGGCTGCGTCCGCGCGTTCTCGTTCCGATCGGGATCATCGCCGCGCTGTGCGGGTCGTACTCGGGTGCCACCCTGCTGACCCCGCTGGATGCCGTGGCGCCGACGGTCGAGGCTGTGCAGTTGAACCCGGCACCCGCCGCGCCGGCCCAGATCACGTGGCCGGAGTCCGGCAGCGCGGCCGTGTCGGTCGAGGGAGTGAGCACGGCCGCCTCCACCACCGCGCAGGACGGCATCGCGAGCATCTCGAAGGTCGTGTCGACTCTCATGGTGCTCGACAAGCTGCCCCTGGAGGTCGGCGAACAGGGCCCGAGCTTCGAGTTCGGCATGAACGACGCCCGCGACTACTGGAGTTACCGGCGCGGCAACCAGTCCTCGTTGGACGTGCCGGTCGGTGGCAGCCTGACCGAGTACCAGATGCTGCAGGGAATCCTGCTCGGCTCGGCGAACAACTACATCGACCGGCTCTCCGACGAGATCTGGGGTTCCAACCGCGCGTTCGCCGAAGCGGCCGACACGTGGCTGGCAGATCACGGCATCGAAGGCGTCAACCTGGTGTCACCGTCGGGCTTCGATGAACGCAACACCGCGACCCCCGAGGCTGTCATCGCCATCGGCGAGCTGGCCATGCGGCATCCGGTGTTCGCCGAGATCGTCGCGACCCGCACAGCGGAGATCCCCGGCGTGGGCACGGTCACCAACAGCAACGGGATGCTGGACGACCCGGGCGTCGTCGGCATCAAGACCGGCACGCTCGAGCACTGGAACATCCTCACCGCGAAGGACGTCACTGTCGACGACACCACCGTTCGGCTGTACGCGTCGGTGCTCGGACAGGACAGCAACGCCGACCGCCTGGCCGTCACGCGCCAGCTGCTCGCCGAAGTCGAGAAGGCCCTCGCCGAGCAGCCACCGACGGTGCAGGAGGGCACGGTCGTCGGGCGCGTGACCACGGAGTGGGGCGAGACTGTCGAGATCCTCGCTGACGCCGACACCGAGGTCGTGCTGTGGAACGGCACCAGCGCCACGGTCGAGATCGAGTTCATGCTGGACGACGAGTGGGACGCGGGCACCCAGGTCGGCACGCTGACCGCCGTGGGCCCCGCCGACACGGCCGAGACGGCGGTGTCGCTGAGCGAGAAGATCGACGCCCCGAGCGCGTGGTGGCGGCTCACCCACCCGTTGGAGCTGTTCGGCCTCGACGGCGACTGACGCGCCGGCGGCGTTCGTCCCGCGCCCGCCTCCTCGCTCGGCACACCGCATGCGCGCCAGTTTCTGGCATCCGCGCCGTTTATAAACGCAGCGCGAGCTGATTTCAGTAGCGCGAGCGGTGAACGCATCACCGGCCGAGCGGGATGACCTCCCGGTGCTCGACACCGGCGACGTAGGTGACAAGCTCCGCCTCGGCGATGGTCTCGGTGAACGGGGACTCATACTCGTGGTGGGTCGCTCGGGTGAGATCGCGCCACCTGTCGGGCGCGAGGCTCTTGCCGTAGACGACGGAGAGGTGGAAGATCCAATCCTCGAGGGGCAGCTCGCCGATGCGGCGCAGGCCGGTGCGGTCGAGCGACTCGGTCAGCGACGCGTATGCATGCAAGAGCGACGGCGTGCGACCGAGCCGAGCGATCACAATCTGCCACGGAGCGGGAAAGGAGTCGACGGCATCGACCCGCACCTCGATCGGATGCTGAGCAGCAGCCCACTCGGCGACGACGTCGCGCACCCGATCGGCGCGCTCCGGCTCGTACAGACCGCGCAGGGTGACGTGCGCCGCTCCCGGATAGCTCACGCTCGTGCCGAGACGCTCACGCATGGCATCCTGCAGCCGGTCGAACTCCCGCATCACGGCGCCGA
>JAPSIX010000280.1 GCA_031178475.1 Microbacterium sp.
GCTCGTGCGCGACATTCGCGGTGCGGCGAACGTCAGCACCCGCACGACGGTCGTGCTGCAGACGTTCTACGAGCACCGGCCGATCATCACCGCCGAGTGACACCCTGCGCCGGTCGAGCGCCCCGCTCCGATGGGAGCCGAAGTCCGGTTCCAGCGCCTCGTCACCGGACTGAGGATCCCATCAGGGACCGAGGCCCCCGGCCGCTCATCGCCTCGCTCGCTAGGATGCCTGCGTGGCAGGAACCTCGAAGCAGAAGAAGGCCAAGCGGCGCGGCAACTCCCGCGCGACCACGCGCCGACCGGCTGGGAATCCGGCGAAGCGCCCGGTGGCCGCTGTCGGCCCGGTGACCGCGAAGGACTGGATCGCCGCCGCCAGGCTGCGCACGCTCCCGCTCGCCGTCGCACCGGTCGTGCTCGGCACAGGTGCCGCGCAGGTCGTGGATCACGAGCTGCACTGGGTGATCGCGCTTGCGTGCCTCGCCGTCGCGGTGCTGCTGCAGATCGGCGTGAACTTCGCCAACGACTACAGCGACGGCATCCGCGGCACCGACGCCCGCCGTGTCGGGCCGGCCCGCCTCACCGCCTCAGGACGCGTTCCCGCCAAGCGGGTGCTTACGGTCGCGCTGGTCTTCTTCGCGCTCGCCGCGCTGGCCGGACTCGCGATCGTCATCCGCACCCAGCAGTGGTGGATGCTGGCGGTCGGCGCCGCCTGCATCGTCGCCGCGTGGTTCTACACCGGGGGCAAGCGCCCGTACGGGTACAACGCACTCGGCGAGGTGTTCGTCTTCGTGTTCTTCGGGCTGGTCGCCACCCTCGGCACCACCTGGGTGCAGGCGTTCGCCCTCCCGCTGGAGGCGTGGCTCGGCGCCGTCGCCGCTGGACTCTTCGCGTGCGCGGTACTGCTGGCGAACAATCTGCGCGACATCGATGAGGACCGCGCCGTCGGCAAGCGCACCCTGACCGTGCTGATCGGCAAGCGAGCGACGCAGGTGCTGTTCACCCTGTTCGTGCTCGTGCCGTTCGTCCTCGCCGTGCTGTTCGCACTGCTCTACCCGATCGCGTGGCTGGCACTGCTGGCGCTGCTCGCCGGCATCCCGGCGATCCTGATCGTCTGGACGTACCGGCAGCCGCGCGAGCTGGTCATCGCCCTCGGCCTCACCTCGCTCACGGCGCTGGCATACGCCGGGTTCGTCTACTGGGCACTCGTGGGCTGATGCTGTTCTCGTCCTACTCTCTGCCCGCCGCCGCGGGACTCGAGAGCGAGGACGCGCTGGCCACCGGCGAGACGATCGTCGTCGTCGTCGACGGAGCGGGGCTGCCCAAGCGGATGAGGAGCGGATGTCGACACTCGGTCGCCTGGTACGCGCGGAGCCTGGCCGAGGCGTTCCGTGAGCGGCTTGAGGATGCCGGGACGTCGATGACCACGGCGCTCGCCGGAGCGATCGCGCAGGTCGCCGCCGCGCATGCCGACACGTGCGACCTCTCGGCCGGTTCGCCGAGCGCGACGGTCGCCGCCTGGCGGCTGGCGGGCGACGACGTCGAGCACCTGGTGCTCTGCGACGCCTCGGTGGTGCTCGTCGGGCGCGACGGCGGTGCGCGCGAGATCACCGACAACCGAGTGGATGCCGCGGTGCATCGCCGGGCGGCCGAGATGCTCGGCGAGGGTGAGCACGCCGACGCTGACGTTGCGGCGGCGCGGTTCGCTGCGCTCGATGCGATGAGGAACGTCGATGGCGGCTTCTGGTGCTGCCACACCGACCCGGAGGCGGCGGAGCACGCCCTCACCGGCCGCACGCCGGCCGGAGACCTCGCCGCCATCGTCGCCTCATCGGACGGAGGCACGCGCGGCTTCCAACTCCTCGGCGCGCATACGATCGACCGTTTCGGGCGACTGGCATCCGGCGGGCGGCTCGACGAGATCGCGGCCGAGATCCGCGCCGCCGAGGATGCCGCGACGCTGCGTTTCGCGAAGCGGCACGACGACATCACGCTGGCGCTCGGGAGGTTCTGACCTCGACGCGCCGGCGGTCAGGAATCCGCGGCGCGGCCGTCCTCGACGTCCTCGTCGCGAGGCGCGACCTGGCGGGCCCGACGCTTCTCGTACAGCTCACGCGACGCGTCGGAGAGCGG
>JAPSIX010000074.1 GCA_031178475.1 Microbacterium sp.
GCGATGATCAGCCCTTCGAGCGTGGTCGACAGCCCGCACCAGAGGGATGCCAGGGTGAAGACGGCCAGTCCGATGAGGTAGATGTTCTTCGGGCCGAACCGGTCGCCGAGGCGTCCGGTGATCAGCAACGGCACGGCGTAGGCGAGCAGATAGGCGCTGGTGACCCACACCACGTTGTCGAGGTTGTTCGTGTCGGGATCGAGCGCCGCCTTGATCGCGGGATTGGCGACCGAGACGATCGTCGTGTCGACCAGCAGCATGAAGAACCCGATGACGAGCGCCCAGAGTGCTGGCCACGGGCTGCGGGTCTTCACGGGAGATGTCGGGGTCGAGGTCACCCGGTCACGCTACACCTGGCATCCGACAGCGCCGGCGATGGGATGATGGGCGGGTGAGCGAAGCACAGAGCATCCCCGGCTGGCGGCACATCTACTCGGGCAAGGTCCGCGACCTGTACGCCAGTGAGGATCCGGAGGACACGCGCATCCTCGTCGTGGCATCCGATCGGGTCAGCGCTTTCGACTTCGTGCTCTCCCCCGGCATCCCGCAGAAGGGCGAGCTGCTCACCACCCTGAGCCGATGGTGGTTCGACCGGCTCGACGTGCCGAATCACCTCGTCGAGGGCGAGATCCCGGATGCCGTCGCCGCGCGCTCCATGCTGGCGATGGCGCTCGAGATGCTGCCGGTCGAATGCGTCGTGCGGGGATACCTCACCGGCTCGGGCTGGGCGGAGTACACCGAGCACGGCACGGTGTGCGGCATCCCGCTGCCCGCGGGTCTGCAGAACGGCGACCGGCTTCCCGAGCCGCTGTTCACCCCCGCCTACAAGGCCCCGATGGGCGAGCACGACGAGAACATCACCTTCGAGCGTGCCGTCGAACTCGTCGGCGCTGACCGCGCCGACGAGCTGCGCGACGTGTCGCTCGACCTGTATCGCCGCGCCGCCGCGATCGCAGAGCAGAAGGGGCTCATCCTCGCCGACACGAAGTTCGAGTTCGGCGTCGACGCCGACGGGGTCCTCCGTCTGGCCGACGAGGCGCTCACCAGCGACTCCTCCCGCTACTGGGATGCTGAGGCGTGGAAGTCCGGCTCGACGCCCGCGGAGCGCATGGCGAGCTTCGACAAGCAGATCGTGCGCGACTGGCTCACGGCGAACTGGGACAAGCAGGGCGAGCCGCCCGCGCTGCCCGACGAGATCGTCGAGCGCACGGCGGAGCGGTACCGCGAGCTGATCGAGCGGCTCGCGGGCTGATCCGTCTCACGCGATGGCGTCGACCAGTTCGCTCTGTCGGGCTGCGGCGCGGGCGCGCACCTCGTCGTAGTCGAGGCCGAGCACCTCGCGATCCTTGACGACGATTTCACCGTCCACGATGACCGTCGACACGTCGCGTCCCGAAGCGCACTCATAGAGGAACGCCTCGGGCGATGTGTAACCGGCCGCATCCGGGCCGTCCATGCCGATCAGGACGACATCCGCTCGGCGCCCGACCTCGAGTGCGCCGAGCTCTTCGCCGAATCCGGCCGAACGGGCGCCCCCGGTGATCGCCATCGCGAGCGGCTCCTCGGCCGAGACGGCGTTGCGGTTGTGGTTGGGCGTGCCCTCGATGAGCTGCTGCCCGACCCTGGCCAGCATCGCGATGCGGAAGATGTCGAGGGTGCCGAGCGTGGCGACGCCGTCGCTGCCGATGCCGATGTCGACGCCTCGGCGCCACATCCGCAGGGCCGGCGCGGCACCGATGGCGTAGTTGCCTTTCGCGCAGTGGCAGGCGGATGCCCCGTGCCGGGCGTACAGATCGATCTCGGTGTCGCTGGTGAGCACGGAATGCGCTCCGTGCAGTGTCCTGTCGAACACCCCGATGTCGATGAGGTGCTCGATCGGACGGAGGCCGAACCGCTCCAGGCAGTAGTCGATCTCGTAGGTGCCCTCGACGAGGTGCGTGTGCACCTTGACTCCCCGAGCCTGCGCCTCGCCGTGCACGGCGGTGACCAGCTCGGTGCTGCAGGTGATCACCTGCCGCAGGGACATGCCGCCGTGCACCCGAGCGAGCCGCCCGTCGACGACACGCGGCAGGGCATCCGCGACCTCGATGTTGCGGGCGATCGCCTGCTCGGTCGTCATGATCATCGACGCGGGGATGCGCGAGCCCCCGTCCATGGTCGATACCGACACGGTGGCGCGGATTCCGGAACGCTGGGCGGCGCGAGCCATCGCTTCCGGGTGCGGGCCGCCGGCCTCGAGCACCTGCGTGGTGCCGCTCAGCAGCATGGTGGCGTAGGCGAGGTCCCCCGACAACTCCACGTCCTCCGGCGTGAGCTGCGCCTCGAACGGGAGGTAGTACTCCCGCCACGTGGGCACCCGCAGCTTCCGCGTGCGCCCCAGCGTGGTGATCATGCCCCGCATCAGTGTCTGCGCAGTGTGGAAGTGCGCGTCGGTCAGACCCGGGATGGCGATCTTGCCCTCGCCGTCAATCCGCTCGGCGGCTTCCCACCCAGCGGCGATCTCTGCGGTGGTGCCACGGTCAGCGATCACGCCGTCGCGGATCGCCAGCGCTCCGTCGGGGATGACGGTGCCTTCGCCGTCGAACGTGACGAGGTGCACGTTCTCGAGGATCCGGTCGGCGGTCTGCTTCTGCATGGTGCTTCCTGTTCGGTGCTTGTCTTCGATGAGTCCGGGTGCTGCGGGCAGCGCGCCGGATCGGCGTCAGAACGCGATGCCGAGGCGGCGGGACACAACCCGGTCGACGAGGTTCACGAGCGCGTAGAGGGCGAGAACGAGCAGCACGACCAGTGCGCCCGCGCTCCACAGGGTGAAGTAGTCGGCGTTGACCGACGCAAGGGTGATCAGATCGCCCAGTCCGTTTCCGGTGGCGAGCCACTCCGCGAGCATCGCGCCGCTCACCGCGGCGGGAATGGCGATGCGGGCGGATGCCGTGATCGCCGGCACCGCGTACATCACCCGTACCCGTAAGGCGGCCGCCAGCGCCGACCCGCCGGAGGCGCGGATGACGTCGATCGCTCCGTCCGGCGCTGACCGCAGCCCGAGGATCACCGTCACCAGCGTGGGGAAGAAGGTGACCAGCGTGACCAGCACGGTGACACCGAGCAGCCCGCGGCCGAACAGCAGCACGATGAGTGGGGTGAGCGCGACCAACGGCATCGAGCGGAGGATGATCGCGAACGGCATCGCCGCGCGCTCGAGACCCGGAACGGCGACGAGCACGATCGCGCCGAGCACCGCGACCGCGGTACCGACCACGAAGCCGACCCCGGCGTGCACAGCGGTCTCGGCCGTCGCCGTGGCGAAGCGCTGCCAGAACACTGCTGCGGAATCGCCTGTGATCGGACTGCCCGCCGTGAGGAAGCCGAACACGTCGATGGGGTCCTTGACGAAGAAGGCATCCAGCCCGAACAGCGGACGCAGCGACCACCACAGACCGAGCAGGAACATCGCCGATGCGATCGACCCGGCCACGAGCTGCCAGCGGCGCACCTCGCTGTGTGCGGCTCCGGCGACCGTGGTGCCCACAGAGGCGCCACGACCTGCCCAGGGGAACGCGATTCGCGCGATGAGTGTGACCAGGCCGTAGCCGGCGGTGGCGATGAGGCCGATGGTGATGGCGATCGCCCAGACCCGCTCGGTGAGCAGGGCGTCCTGCGCGTTGACCAGGATCGCGCCCAGGCCACGGTCTGCGCCGAAGAACTCGGCGATCAGAGCGCCGAGGATCGCGGCGGGAACCGCGATCTGCAGTCCCGCGACGAGGTTCGGCACGGCCGAGGGGATGCGGACCAGCCGGAACACCGTCCACGGCCCCCCGCCCGAGGCGGTGACGACATCGACGGCGCGGTCGTCTGTGGACTTCAGCCCCAACAGCAGGCCGATGAGCAGTGGGAAATACACCTGGAGGGCGGCGATCATCACCCGCGACGCCTCGCCGGGCAGCGTGACGACGATGATGGGAGCGATCGCCACGAACGGGATCACGTGCACCACGACGGCCACTCGCATCACGATGGGCTCAGCCAGCGGCAGCACGACGCTGATCGCCGCGAGCGGCAGCACGGCCAGCGCACCGAACAGGAACCCGAGCGCGGCGACTCGCAGGGTGGGGCCGACGTTGTTCCAGATCAACGCACCGTCGGCGCCGAATCGGGCGGCGAGCTCCCACGGGAACGGCACGAGGTGGCGGCCCGCGAGGAGTGCGGCCAGCAGCATCCACCCGCCGAGAACCAACGTCAGGATGCCGGCGAGGTGGAGCCAGTGCTGCACTCGGTCAGGCGTCGGGCGAAAGCTTCGCGTGCGCCGACGATCCTGCTCGGGCGTCATGCGGCCCGCCCGGTGTCGCGCTTGGCCTGGAAGAGCAGGCGCGAGAGTTCGTCGGTGATGGCGTGGAACTCGGGCGTCTGCTGCACCTCGGGGGTGCGCGGTCGCCCGAGGTCGACGTCGACCTCGGCGACGATCCGACCAGGACGCGCCGCCATCACGTAGACCCGGTCGCTGAGGAACACGGCCTCGTCGAGCGAATGCGTCACGAGCAGCGTCGTGGTGGGGCGCTCGGTCCAGATCCGCTGCAGCTCGATGTTCATCTGCTGTCGCGTCATGTCGTCGAGGGCGCCGAACGGCTCGTCCAGCAGGAGAACCGCAGGCTCCAGCACCAGCGACCGCGCGATCGCGACGCGCTGGCGCATACCGCCGGAGAGCTGCGCAGGCCGCGCCTTCTCGAAGCCGTTCAGGCCGGTCAGGGCGATGAGATCAGCAATCGCTCTGCGGTCCACGCGCTTTCCCGCAACCTGCAGCGGCAGAGCGATGTTCGCTTCGACGCTGCGCCACGGCAACAGCGCGGCGTCCTGGAACGCCACCCCGATCGAATGGTTGCTCTGCACCGCCGCGGGTGCGTCGCCGAGCACGGCGACCGACCCCGAGGTCGGGTCGTCGAGCCCGGCGAACATGCGCAGCAGTGTGGACTTGCCGCACCCCGAAGGACCGATCAGGGCGATGAACGAGCCCTCCCGCGACTCCAGCGACACCTCTTCGAGTGCCTGCACGGTCCGCTTGCCATCCGCGAACGATTTTGAGACGCGGTCGGCGGTGAGGCCGGTCATCCGGTGACCTCCTCCTGGACGCTGAGGTCGAACAGCTCTTCGGCGTTCACGTCGATGCCGATCGTGTCGAAGAAGTCCTGCTGGCTCTGGACGCCCTCCTCGGTGATCTGCATCAGCTCCTGGTCGCTCTCGGGGTTCGCGGCGAGCTCGGCCCAGACCTTCGCTGACGCCTCCTGCTGGCCGAGGTCGAGGCCGAGCTGCTCGCCGTACACGTCGTACACGGTCTGTGCCGCCGCCTCGGGGTCGGCGACCGCCTCTTCGAGGCCCTTGGTGATCGCCTTCAGCATGGCGACGATCGTCGCCCGCTTCTGCTCGTCCTGCAGCGAGTCCTTCCGGACCACGAGCAGCTGGCTCCAGCGGTTGTAGCCGTAGTCGGCGAGGCGGATGACGTGCGTCTGCACGCCCTGCGCCTCAAGGGCGATCGGCTGGTTGGCGAGGGTGCCCGACATCGCGTCGACCTCACCCGAGATGAGGGACGCCGGGTCTGAACCGGTGCTGACCTGCGTGATCTTGGACTCGTCCACGCCGGTCAGCTCGAAGAACGGCGTGTAGACGCGGGCGTCCGTCTGCGAGACGCCGAAGCGCTTGCCTTCGAGGTCCTTGGGCTCCTCGATGCCGCTGTCGGCCGTGGTGATGATCGCCGAGGACGAGGTCTGGTAGATCGCGCCGACGGCGACGAGCGGAGCCCCGGCACGGACGCTGTTCGCCAGCCCCTCGCTGGACAGGCTGCCCATCAGGGCGTTGCCGCTGACGATCTGTGCGTCCGTGGTGACCTCCGGACCACCGGGAAGGAGTTCGACCTCGACGCCTTCGTCAGCGAAGTACCCGTCCGCGGATGCCTTGATCGGTGCCATCGATTCGACGTTCGGGATCCAGCCGAGCTGGAAAGAGGCGCTCTCGAGCGGCTGCGCGCCCGAACCTTCGGCCGGCGGCTCGGCGCTGCCGCCGCTGCTGCACGCAGTGACGGTGGCGAGGGCGGCGAGCGCGGCGGCAGCGACGATGCCGCGGCCAACGCGAACGGGGAGTGAGAGGTGAGACATCATTGTTTCCTTTCGGGGGTCGACGCTCGGGTGCGCCGGGGCAGAAGGTGAGCCAGGGTCAGAGAGTGAAGAGTTCGATCGCGCGTGCGCGGTCGATTCGAGTCGGGATTGCGATGTGAGGGCGCCCCATCGCGGTGTCCTTCCAGTCCACCGCCGTGACACCGTGTGCCAGGCCGCCGTATCCGACGACGACCGGGTGCCGGTCGGCTTCGACGAGCACGGACTCGTCCAGTGCGATCGCCATGGCCAGCGGGTCGACGCGCCCGAAGTCGGGGATGCGGGCGATGGCGGGGTCGCTCGCCTTGCGGTGCTCATGGATGCCGCGCAGCAGGCGTGCGGCATCCGAATCGCTCGCCCAGAAGGCATCGAGTTCGTCGTGGCTGAAACGCACCCGCTGCGTCAGATCCCAGGTGATGAGGGTGAGCGGCGTCGTGGAGTAGACGATCTCCGCGGCGATCGGGTCGGCGAAGACGTTGAACTCGGCGTTCATGCTCGCGTTACCCCAGCCAGCGGGCGAGCCTCCCATGGAGACGACTCGGCCGATGCGCGTCGGCAGTGTCGGATCGAGGCGGATGGCCAGGGCGAGGTTCGTCAGCGGCCCCAGGGCGACGACGGTGAGGTCGCGGCCGTATCGGTCGGCGGCGTCGAGGATCGCCTGGACGGCATGGGTGCCGGCCTCCGACGCCAGCGGCCGCTCGGGCCAGGCGAAGCCACCCATCCCGTCGTCGCCGTGGATGTGTGCGGCTTCGACGACTGAGCCGAGGAGGGGACCTGAAGCGCCCCGGTGCACCGGTACGTCTGGGGCGAGCGCGCCGACCAGTCGGCATGCGTTCTCGGTGACGGTGTCGATGCCCACGTTGCCGGCGACGGTGGTGACGATCAGCCGGTCGGCGGGCAGCCGGGTGAAGGCCATGGCGAGCGCGTGCGCGTCGTCGATGCCGGGGTCGGTGTCGATCAGGAACATGGTGTCCTCGAGGTCGGGGGGTGCGTGTCGAAACGTTTCCGCAGATCAATATATGCGCCGAGGATCAGATGCGGAAGAGCGTTGTCGAAACGTTACCGCAGTGGTCGCTAAGCTGATCCCGAGGGGGTGGCCATGGCCAGCGATAACAGCCGCGCGACGATCGTCGACGTCGCCCGCGCAGCCGGGGTCTCCGTCTCCACCGCATCGCGTGCGCTGAACGGGCTCGACCGCGTCGATGAGACCACCCGCGCGCTGGTCCGCCGCACCGCGGAAGAACTTGACTACCGCCCTAACGTGCGCGCTCGGAGGCTGCGCACGGGCCGGTCCCAAGGCATCGCGCTGGTTACCGCACTGCCGGAACGGGTCGTGAGCGAGGTGTCGGAGCTGGGCTTCATGCTCGAGCTGGCCATGCCTGTCGCGCGAGAGTGCCTGAACCGCGGATACACGCTGATGATCGCGCCGCCGGTCTCGGACCTGGCGCAGCTGGACGTGCTCGACGTCGACGCCGCCGTGGTGCTGGACGCCAGCGGAGAGGATCCGATCACGGCCCGCTTGCGCTCACGGGGGATCAAGGTCGTCGCGTTCGGCCGGGCAGCCCACGCGCACGGCAGCCTGGACCGCGGCAACGCGGGCGCCGACGTGATGCTCGCGCACTTGGCCGAACGCGGAGCGCGCCACGTCGGGGTGATGCTCAGCGTCGAGGACTACAGCGTCACCTCGAGCGTGCTCGAGTACCTCGACCGCGAGGCGGCGCCGGTGCGCTGCACGGTTCTGCGCGCGCCCGCGGATGAGGGCGAGGCAGGCGGTCACCGGGTGGCGTTGGAGGCCCTCCGAGCCGATCCTTCGATCGACGCGATCTACGCACCTCTGGACGCGTTCGCGGCGGGTGCGATCCTCGCCGCGGCCGAACTCGGCCTGCCGGTGCCCGATCGGCTCATGGTGGCCACGAATTACGACGGTCGCCGCGCCGCCGCTTCCGATCCCCCGATCACCGCCCTCGACCTGGACTTTCCCGGCTTGGGCCGCGAGATCGCCGGATTGGTGTTCGCGGCGCTGGAGTCCGACGGCCCGCACATCGCATCGTCACCGGTGCCCACTGTCATCCCCCGCGCCTCCACCGCTCGCACCTGAGCCGGGTCGACCCACTGGGTGGTCACTCCGCGAGCGCCGCGCGCACGTCGGTGTGCGCGAAATCGTCGCCCGTGAACAACAGCGGTTCATCGTGCGCGATGGCGAGCGCGTAGCTGAAGCAGTCTCCGTGCTCCGCGAATCGCGCGGTCTCGATCTCCCGCATGATGATCGCCACGAACACCGACGTGTCGATGATCACCGCGGGAGGCCCATCTCGTCGTACATGTCGTCCCAGCGGCTGACGCCGAACGATAGGGTTTTCCTCGGTCCACATCCCCATCCCGAGGAGCCCTCATGCCGTTGTGGCAGATCCACGGCGACGGCCGTACCGTCGCGCCCGGCCAGGTCGTCAAGCCCGAAGAGCGGCTGAGCT
>JAPSIX010000075.1 GCA_031178475.1 Microbacterium sp.
CAACGACGCGCTCATGCAGTTCCAGGCGGATGTGCTGGGCGTGCCGGTGGTGCGTCCGGTCGTTGCGGAGACCACGGCGCTCGGTGCCGCCTACGCCGCCGGACTCGCCGTCGGTTTCTGGAACGGCTTGGACGACCTGTCCGCCAACTGGCAGGAGGACAAGCGCTGGGAGCCGAGCATGGACGAGGCAGAGCGCGACCGGCAGTTGCGTCTGTGGCGCAAGGCCGTCACCAAGTCGATGGACTGGGTCGACGAGGACGTGCGCTGACGGCACAGGTATGAAAGTGGCGGGTCCGGAGTTCTCACTCCGGACCCGCCTCTTTCCATCTTCAACGTGTTTCGGTGGGCTCAGCCCTTTCCGAACAGCTTCTGGATCTCGGCGAGATCGGCCTCGGTGGGGGCGTTCTGTCCGCCGAGCCCGAAGCCGGAACCAGTGGGGGCGGCGGTGGAGAGGCCGGCGTTCTCCGCCGCGCGCTTCGCCGGGTTCCCGGATCGGGATCCGCCCTTGCTCTTGCCCTTCTTGCCCCGCTTGGCCGACGCGCCGGGCCGGCCCATACCGGGCGCGGGTGACATGCCCGGAATGTTCGGCATCCCGCCTCTGGCCACCGTCTTCATCATCTTGGCGGCCTGCTCGAAACGCTGCACGAGCTGGTTGACGTCGGTGACCGTCATCCCCGAACCACGGGCGATGCGCAGGCGCCGCGATCCGTTCAGGATCTTGGGGTTGCGTCGTTCGGCGGGCGTCATCGAGCGGATGATGGCCTCGGTGCGGTCGATCTCGCGCTCGTCGAAATCGTCGAGCTGCTGCTTCATCTGCCCCATGCCCGGCAGCATCCCGAGCATCTTCTTCATCGAGCCCATCTTCTTCATCTGCTGAAGCTGGTCGAGGAAGTCCTCGAGGGTGAAGGCGTCGGTCGCGAACTTCTCGGCGACCTTGCGCGCTTCCTCCTCGTCGAAGGCCTGCTGCGCCTGCTCGATGAGAGTGAGGATGTCGCCGAGGTCGAGGATGCGGCTCGCCATGCGGTCGGGGTGGAACGATTCGAGGTCCTCGAGGTTCTCACCGGTGGAGGCGAAGATGATCGGCCTGCCGGTGACGGAGGCGACCGAGAGCGCGGCGCCGCCCCGCGCGTCTCCGTCGAGCTTCGACAGCACCACCCCGGTGAAGTCCACGCCCTCCTGGAACGCCTTGGCTGTGTTCACGGCGTCCTGACCGATCATCGCGTCGATGACGAACAGCACCTCGTCGGGGTCTGTGGCCTTGCGGATGTCGGACGCCTGCTTCATCAGCTCGGCGTCGACGCCCAGGCGTCCGGCGGTGTCGATGATGACGACATCGTGCAGGTGACGGCGGGCGTGCTCGACGCCGTCCTTGGCGACGCGCACCGGGTCGCCCACGCCGTTGCCCGGCTCGGGCGCGAACACCGTGGCCCCCGCACGCTCGGCGACCACCTGCAGCTGGGTGACCGCGTTGGGTCGCTGCAGGTCGGCGGCGACGAGCAGTGGCGTGTGGCCTTCGGACTCGAGCTGCTTGGCGAGCTTTCCGGCGAAGGTGGTCTTACCGGAACCCTGAAGCCCTGCGAGCATGATCACGGTGGGCGGCGTCTTTGCGAACTCCAGCCGGCGCTGCTCGCCGCCGAGGATGGCGACGAGCTCCTCGTTGACGATCTGCACGACCTGCTGGGCGGGGTTGAGTGCCTTGTTGACCTCGTCGCCCAGCGCGCGCTCGCGCACCTTGGCGGTGAACTCCTTGACGACCGCGAGAGCGACGTCGGCGTCGAGCAGCGCTCTGCGGATCTCGCGGACGGTGCCGTCGACGTCTGCGGGCGTGAGCTTCCCCTTCGTGCGAAGGTTGCGGAAGGTCTCGGTGAGCCGGTCGGAGAGCGTGCCAAAGGTAGCCATGGTGCCTCCGATTCTACGCGAGCGGCACTCCCGGAGCGGGACCAGCGCCCGGATCAACCCCAGGGCAGATCGTGGATGCTGCGCAGAGCCTCGCGGAACTGCTCCTCCAACGACGCCTGCCCGGCGCCGTGCTCGGCCCAGACGCGCAGCGACGACGTGACGGCCGCGGCATAAGCGGCGCCGAGGATGTCGGCGCGGATCACGCCGATGCCGGCGCTGCGCGCCGCCGCTGCCACCCCGGCTGCGATCCGCGCGTGACGCAGTCCGGCGTCCCGGAGCAGTTCGTCCTCCAGGCCCATGGCGGGCGCGTTGCGGAAGGCCAGCGCGAGCGGATCGGGAGCGAGATCCTGCACGAGCAGGTCGAGCGCGGCGCAGACGCTCTCGCCCGTGGCATCCGTGCCCAGCGCCGCCAGCGCGAGCAGCACCCGGTCGAGCCGCTCGTCGAATCCCGACCACAGCACGTCACTCTTCGAAGAGAAGTAGTTGAAGAAGCTCGACCGGCTCACACCAGCCCGGCGGGTGATGTCGAGGATCGACGTCGCGTCGTAACCCTGCTCGAGGAACAGCTCGCAGGCGGCCTCGGCGAGCGTCTCGCGCGAGGAGACGCGCGGCCTTCCTGCCCTCGGACCGGTTCGCATACCGATCAGCGTATCGGGGGCGCGCCGCGAGCGCTCGCTCTTCGAGGGGCGTAATGTTGTCCACGGTCGTTTCTTGGACAGAATCCAACAACTGCGAGGACTTCATGCTGGACATCCGGATCGCGGGCCTGGCGCCCGAGTTCGTCCCCTATCTGGAGGGGTGGGAACTGCAGCGCCGCGTGCACGGCGACATCGTCGCCGGCACCCGCCCGGACACGCTGCTGCTGCTGGAGCACGAAGCCGTCTACACCGCGGGTAAGCGCACCGAGCAGCACGAGCGGCCGCAGGACGGCACCCCGGTGGTCGACGTCGACCGCGGCGGCAAGATCACCTGGCACGGCCCGGGTCAGCTCGTCGGATATCCCATCGTCCGCCTGCCCGAACCCATGGACGTCGTCGCGCACGTGCGCCGGCTCGAGCGCCTCCTCATCGAGGTGCTGCGCCCGATCGGCGTCGACGGCTACCAGGTGGAGGGGCGCAGCGGCGTGTGGGTGCGTCGGCCACTGTCCGAGGACAAGGTCGCCGCGATCGGCGTGCGCGTGCAGCAGGGGGTCACGATGCACGGCTTCGCACTCAACTGCGACAACTCCCTCGCCGCGTTCCGTGGCATCATCCCGTGCGGGATCACCGATGCAGGAGTCACGACCGTGAGTGAGGTCATCGGACGCACCGTCTCCCCCGCCGACATCGTGCAGAACGTCTCCGACGCGTTCGCCGCCGAGTACGCGACGGAGGCCGCCGCATGAGCGCCACCGCACCGGAGGGACGCAAGCTCCTGCGCCTGGAGATCCGCAACGCCGAGACCCCCATCGAGCGCAAGCCGGAATGGATTCGCACCAAGGCGAAGATGGGGCCGGAATACACTGCGCTGCACTCCCTGGTGAAGGACGAAGGCCTGCACACCGTCTGTCAGGAGGCCGGCTGCCCGAACATCTACGAGTGCTGGGAGGACAAGGAGGCGACGTTCCTGATCGGCGGCTCGCAGTGCACGCGGCGGTGCGACTTCTGCCAGATCGACACCGGCAAGCCGGCCGAGTACGACACCGACGAGCCGCGCCGCGTCGCCGAGAGCGTGCAGCGCATGGGGCTGCGATACGCGACGGTCACCAGCGTTGCGCGCGACGACCTTCCCGACACGGGCGCGTGGCTGAACGCCGAGACGGTGCGCAAGATCCACGAGCTCAACCCCCACACCGGCGTCGAGCTGCTCGCGAACGAGCACAACGCCGACCCGGCCTTCCTGGGTCAGATCTTCGATGCGCGCCCGGAGGTGTTCGCCCACAACGTCGAGACGGTGCCTCGCATCTTCAAGCGCATCCGCCCGGCATTCACCTACGAGCGCTCACTGAGCGTGATCACCCAGGGACACGAGGCGGGTCTGATCACGAAGTCGAACCTCATCCTCGGGATGGGTGAGGAGCCGGAAGAGGTCGTGCAGGCACTGCGCGATCTGCACGACGCGGGATGCGACATCATCACGATCACCCAGTACCTGCGGCCATCGCCGCGCCACCTGCCGGTCTCGCGCTGGGTGAGGCCGGCGGAGTTCGTGGGGTTCAAGGAGGAGGCGGAGCGGATCGGATTCCTCGGCGTGCTCGCCGGTCCCCTGGTGCGCTCCTCGTATCGTGCCGGGCGGCTCTGGGCGCAGTCGATGATGTCGAAGGGCCGGGAGATCCCGCCGCACCTCGCACACATCGCCGAGGGCGTGGAACTGGGATTCGCACAGGCGGTGTAGTCCTAGGCGGTTCAGGCCGGCTTACTGGAGAGAGGCGCGCACCCTCGCCGTACGGGCCTAGGCTGTCCGCATGCTCAAGATCGTGTCGATCGTGATCCGGGTGAGAGACCTCTCGACGCAAGCGCGCTTCTGGACGGCGGCCCTGGACTACGTGGAGCGCGATCCTCGTGAGGATGACTGGGTCATACTGAAGCCCCGAGATGCCGACGCACCCTGCATCGCCCTCGACGCGCAGCCCTCCGAGCGGGTTCTGCCGCCGCGCATCCACCTCGACATCTATGCCGAGGATCAGTCCGCAGAGATACGCCGTCTCACCGAACTCGGAGCTCGAGAGGTGCCGTGGGATCGCCGCCCCGCCGATGCGGACTACGTGATCATGGAAGACCCCGAGGGCAATCGGTTCTGCGTCGTCGACCGGCCCGACTGGGCTGGTTGGACACCCACGCGAGGAGGCGGCAGCCAGGCTTAGTCGGCACTCATGACCGACTGAACACTGCCGTCAGAGCCGAGGTTCACCAGCAGCACGTCGTCGGTGGCATCAGCATCGAGGGCGTACTCGAGAACGGCGAACGGCTCCGATCCCCCGTGCTCGTCGGCGAGGATGGTCATGCTCGCCAGCCGCAGCGATCGGATGATGTCGACCGCGGCGTCGCCGCTGACATCCACGAGCACATGGACGAGCTCGTCACCGTACGCCTCCTGCTGCTGCAGGATGTACTCGGTCACCTCGCTGGCGCGGTCGTCGACTTCGGTGAGCATGGCCCGGCGCACGTTGGCGTCGACGTTCTCGATGGCGGAGATGAGCGCGGCGGCGACATCGAGCGCGTCCATGGACACGTCGTCCTGATCGGGTGCGGTCAGGTCGACGGTGACGGACTGGTCACCGAAATCGACGCGCTCGCTCCAGAAGATCGCTCCGTCGGGGCCCGCGGAGAGAACGCCGAAGTAGTCGTGTTCGATGGCCATATCGCTATGAAACCAGCCTCTCGGTCACGGCGGTAGCCCTACGCACTGACAAGTGCCTGCACGAAGACGTGGGGCGTGAAACCGGTCAGGTCGTCGATGCCCTCACCCTGCCCGAGGAGCTTGACCGGGATGCCGGTGCGCTCCTGAACTGCGAGCACGAACCCGCCCTTCGCGGACCCGTCGAGCTTCGTGATGACCAGCCCGGTGACGCCGGCGTGCTGCAGGAAAGCCTCGGCCTGCAGCACGCCGTTCTGCCCGGTCGTGGCGTCCAGCACGAGCAGCACCTCGCTGATCGGTGCCTGCTTCTCGATCACGCGGCGCACCTTGCCGAGCTCATCCATCAGCCCGCCCTTGGTGTGCAGGCGTCCGGCCGTGTCGATGATCGCGATCTCGATGCCCTGTTGCTTCGCGTACTCGACGGTCTGGTAGGCCACGGATGCCGGATCCTGCCCCTCGTGCTGGGGGCGCACCATGGCGGCTCCGGCGCGTTGGGCCCAGGTGGCGAGCTGGTCGACAGCGGCAGCACGGAACGTGTCGGCACCACCGACGACGACGCTGCGCTGGTATCCGCGCAGGAACTTCGTGAACTTGCCGATCGTGGTGGTCTTGCCTACGCCGTTGACCCCGACGACGAGCACGACCGCGGGCCGCTCGCTCAGCTTCAGCGTGGTGTCGAACTTCGCGAACCGCTCCTCGAGCGATTCGCGCAGCATCCGCTGCAGGTCGCGCGGGTCGGTCGTGCGGTATCGGTCGACCTTGTCGTGGAGCTCGTCGAGGAGCTGCTCGGTGATGTCCGGACCGAAGTCCGCGGTGATGAGCGCGGTCTCGAGGTCTTCCCACGTCGTCTCGTCGATGGTGGGCTTGACGAACATGCCGCGCAGTGCGCGACCGAGGGACCAGGACTTCTCCGCCATGCCTCCAGACTACGTCCCCGAACGGGTACGCAATCTCCGCATGGCAATCAGGACGCGGCGGCGGCCGCCCGGTCGCCGACACGCTGACCGACGACGGCCGAGACGCCGTCCTGGCGCATCGACACCCCGTACAGGGCGTCGGCGATCTCCATGGTGCGCTTCTGGTGCGTGATGATCAGCAGCTGCGAACTCTCGCGGAGTTGCTCGAACACGGTCAGCAGGCGGCCCAGGTTGGCGTCGTCGAGGGCCGCTTCGACCTCGTCGAGGATGTAGAACGGGCTCGGGCGTGCCTTGAAGATCGCCACCAGCAGCGCCACGGCGGCCAGCGACCGTTCACCGCCGGAGAGCAGCGACAGCCGCTCGATCTTCTTTCCCACGGGCCGCACCGCGACCTCGATGCCGGTTGTCAGCATGTCGTCGGGGTTGGTCAGCGAGATGCTGCCCGAACCGCCGGGGAACAGCAGCGGGAACACTTCGCTGAACGCCTGCCTGGTGTCCTCGAAGGCCGCCGCGAAGATCGTCTGCATCCGCTCGTCGAGCTCGGCGATGATCGTCAGCAGGTCCTGCCGCGTCTTGGTGAGATCCGCCAGCTGCTCGGTGAGGAATGCGTGGCGCTGCTCCAGCGCGGCGAACTCCTCCAGGGCGAGCGGGTTGACCCGGCCGAGCTGGGCGAGCTTGCGCTCGGCGTCCTTCAGGCGCCGCTCCTGGATGCGCCGGTCGAACGGTATCGCGGTGTCGTCGGACTCTTCCTCAGCGCCCGGATCGCGCGGCACCGGCTGGTCCGGCCCATATTCCGCAACGAGAATATCTTCGTCGAGGGCCAGCTCAGATGCGACACGTTCCAGCAGGCTGTTCAGGTGCAGCTTTTTCTCGTGGATCTGCAGTTCGAGCACGTGCACACTCTCGGTCAGCCCCGCCAACCGCTCCCGCAGCGACGTCTCCTGCGCGCGCAGCGCGATCAGTTCCTGGTTGTGCGCCGAGCGCTCCGCCTCCGCTTCGGACAAGGCGATTCGGGCCTCGGTGACCGATCGGTCGATCGAGTCGAGCACGCGGGGCAGCTCCTCGGCGACGGCGGATGCCGCGGCGCGCTGCGACCGGCGGATGACGGCACGGCGGGCGGCCTCCGCCGCCGCCTCCCGCTCCTGCTCACGCTGCCGCTCCAGCGACACGACCCTCGCCTGTGCGGCGCGCACGCGTTCCCGCAGTGTCTCCACCTCAAGGCGGGCGCGGACTTCGCCCTCTCGCGCGGCTTCGAGCGCTTCGAGCAGTCCGTCGCGGGCGGACGCGTCGAGCACCGGCCGCGGTGCCGACTCTGCCTGTTCGAGTTCCGCTTTCGCCGTGGCCGCCGCCCGCTCTGCATCCGCGACAGCCGCCTGCGCCTGCGCGAGACCGGCCTCGAGCCGCTCGCACTCCGCCGACGCTGCCTCGAACTGCACCGTCACGCGGTTGACCTGCTCAGTGTGGGTGGCGAGGGCCGCGTCGTGCTCGCGCAGCGCCCGCAGTGCGTCCTTCGAGGCGCGGCGCGCCTGCTCGACCCGGTCGGTGGCATCGACACGCGCCTCGCGAAGGCTGTCGACGATCACCCGCACCTCGGCGAGACGCTCCGTGGCGCCATCCCGCTCGGCGGTCAGCTCGAGCCGCGACGCCTCCCCCGAGCCGGCCCGCATCGTGTGCGCGGTGACCACTTCGCCGTTTCGCGTGACGATGGTCGTCGCCGTGTCGCCCTGAGCGTCGAGCTGCGTGCGTGCGGCCTTCGCGACGGTCAGGTCGTCGGCGACGAGCACGTGCGCGAGGATGCCGCGCACTCCCGCCGGTGCGTCGACGACGTCGACGGCGGGCACCGCGCCGGGGATGGCGGAAGGGCGACCTGCGACGACGAGTGACGTCTCCGCGATGACGAAGTCCACGGTGCCCCGTGCTCCTCCGGCCGACACCAGGGTGAACGCATCGTCCTGCCCGTCCACGAGCACGCCTTCGGCGAGCGGGCCGAGCACGGCGGCGACAGCGGCCTCGTACCCGGCCTGCACCTGCACGGAGTCTCCGACGAGGCCGCGCACGCCCGCTGCGCCGGAAGCGACGATCTCGGCTGCGCCGCCCGAGAGTGACAGGGCACTGCCGAGCGCCGCAGCCTTCGCGGTCAGGGAGTCGGCCTCTCGTTCGGCATCGTGCAGCCGCTCGCGCAGCGCGTCGCGGTCGGCCTCCGCCGCGACGACCTGCCTCTGCGCCTCCTCGTAGGCGGCGGCGTATTCGGCCGCTGATCCGTCCGGCGCCTCGGCGTCGTCGATCGCCTCCAGGGCTTCGGCGGCCTCGCGGCGGCGGGCGTGGGCCGCCTCCAGTGCGTTCTCCTGACGCAGCACCGCACCGCGAACCGCGGCGAGGGCGGATGCCGCAGCGTCCGCGTTTCCGCGGAGTGCGGTCAGACGCATGTCGTACTCCGACACGAGGGCGCTCTGCT
>JAPSIX010000076.1 GCA_031178475.1 Microbacterium sp.
GCGGCCAGGGTTTCGCCGCAATGGGGCGCAAAGAACTGCTCCTGTTGCTGCAGCAGCGGGCACTCGAGCTCGGTGTGGCGATCCACTTCCGCACCGAGGCGCCCGACGCTGCCGAGCTGATGCGCGATCATGACCTGGTCGTCGCCGCAGACGGTATCAATTCTCGGGTTCGAGCCCAGTTCGCCGAGCACTTCCGCCCCGACCTGGACCGCCGGGTCTCAAAGTACATGTGGCTCGGTACCGACCGGGTATTCGAGGCGTTCACCTTCGCCGTCGTTCACACTCCGCACGGCATCATGCAGTTGCACGGATACCCATACTCCGACAGCGGCAGCACGTTCCTCGTGGAGATGCACGAGGACGTCTGGCGGGCCGCGGGTCTGGACGAGGCCGAGCATGAGATCTTCGCCCCCGGCGTCAGTGACGAACGCTCGATCGAAAAGGTGCGGGAGTACTTCGCCGACGTCCTGGACGGTGCCGAGGTGCTCGCGAACAACTCCAAGTGGCTCAACTTCACGACGGTCCGCAACGAGCATTGGCATCACGACAATCTCGTGATCCTCGGGGACGCGGCACATACGGCGCACTTCTCGATCGGGTCCGGCACGAAACTCGCGATGGAGGACGCACTTGCGCTGGCGGCATGCCTGCACGAACATGCCTCCCTCTCGGACTCGCTCGACGCCTACGAGGCCGAGCGACGCCCCGTCGTCGCTTCCACACAGCGGGCCGCGCAGGCCTCCCTCGAGTGGTTCGAACAGATCGGCCAGTACGCGACACAGGACCCTCTGCAGTTCTCGTTCAACCTGCTCACCCGGAGCCGGCGAATCACTCTCGACAACCTCGCCGTTCGCGATCCTGAGTTCGCCGCGCGCGTGGTGGCGGGTTCCGCCCTCGACGGTCGCACCGCAGAAGAACCGGCGATGTTCCGCCCGCATCGCATCGGCGGCCTGGAGCTGAAGAACCGGATCGTGCTCTCACCCATGGACATGTACTCCTCCGTCGAGGGAGTTCCGGGCGACTTCCACCTCGCACACCTGGGCAGCAAGGCGACCGGTGGCGCAGGACTGATCATGACCGAGATGGTGTGCGTGTCGGCACAGGGACGGATCACGCCCGGCTGCGCCGGCCTGTACACCGACGGTCAGCGCGACGCCTGGAAAAGGATCGTCGACTACGTGCACGAGCACTCGACGGCGAGGATCGGCGTGCAACTCGGCCATTCCGGCCGGAAAGGCTCGACGCGCCTGATGTGGGAGGGCATCGACCGGCCGCTTCCCGATGGCAACTGGCAGACCGTCTCGGCCTCGGCAATCCCGTACAGTCCCGAGAACCAGACACCCGATGAACTCGACCGTGCGGGCATGGACCGCGTGCGCGACGAGTTCGTGGCCGCCGCTCGGCGCGCAGCGGACGCCCGGTTCGATCTGCTCGAGCTGCATGCAGCGCACGGCTATCTGCTTTCCTCCTTCCTGTCGCCGGTCTCCAACCGGCGCTCCGATCAGTACGGCGGAAGCCTGGAGAACCGGCTGCGCTTCCCGCTCGAGGTGTTCGACGCCGTGCGTGCGGAATGGCCGAAGGAGCGGCCGATGACGGTCAGAATCTCTGCGGCCGACTGGATAGAGGGCGGGAACATGCTCGACGACGGCGTTGAGATCGCCCGCGCCTTCATCCAGCACGGCGCAGATGGCATCGACGTCTCCTCTGGTCAGATCGCGCATGGTGAGCGGCCGCAATACGGACGCAGTTACCAAACGCCGTTCGCGGATGCCATCCGTAATCGCGTCGCTGCAACCGCGGGTGCCACGGTTATCGCCGTCGGGGCGGTGTCGTCGTATGACGACGTCAATTCGATCCTGCTCGCCGGTCGCGCCGACCTCGTCGCCCTCGGACGCACGCATCTATGGGATCCGCAGTGGACATTGCACGCCGCGGCGGAGCAGGGCTATCGAGGTGACGGCGCGGTCTGGCCACCGCAATTCCGCGCCGGATCTCGCAAACCGCCGAGCAGCCGGACAGATGCGGTCCGCCCCAGGTTGTCGCTGATCCGGGATCCGCAGGGCGAATCCAGCACCGTGCACCATCGCTGGATGCCAAGCGCTCTCAACCCCGTCGGATGACCGGCGCCGCCGGGTCGGCACTTAGTGTTGAGGAGTGGCGCGGCCCGGCGCATCCACCCATTCGAAGGCGAGGACTCGTCGATGCAGATCGGCTACGCCGCCATGCTCGAGCGGCTCGAACCCGCCGCAGCGGTCGCCAGTTGCATCGCCGCGGAGGCGAACGGCTTTCGCGGCGTGATGGCGACCGATCACTTCCAACCCTGGTTGCCGCGCCACCGAGCCTCCTCCCACGTCTGGACCGTGCTCGGCGCTATCGGCGCGCACACCAGCGGTGACCTCGGTCCGGGCGTGACCACCCCCACCTTCCGAACGCACCCCGCCGTCGTGGCACAGGCCGCGGCGACCCTGGCGGCGCTCTATCCGGGCCGCGCCTGGCTGGGACTCGGATCCGGGGAGGCACTGAACGAGCACATCACGGGCGAGTACTGGCCCGAGGCCGGCGAGCGGATCGACCGCATGTTCGAGGCCGCTGAGCTCATCCGTCGTCTCTTCACCGCTTCGCTCGCGGGGCGGGACACCCGCCACCGCGGCCCACATTTCCGGCTGGAGTCCACGCGGCTGTGGACGATGCCGACCGTGGCACCGCCGGTGTACGTGGCCACGGCAGGCCCGCTCACGGCACGACGAGCGGGCCGATCCGCCGACGGGCTGATCACGGTCGCCGCGCCGCCAGATCGGCTGGCGCCGCTACTGCACCGCTTCGGCGAGGGGGCCCGCGAGGCCGGTCGCGATCCGGATCGGATGCCGAAGGTGCTACAGCTGAGACTCTCGTGGGCGCCAACTGACGAGGAAGCGCTGCAGAACGCCCTCACTGAGTGGCCGCTCGCCGGCCTGCGCATCCGCCGTGGCGACATTCGTTCACCGTACGATTTCGAACAACTCGTCCGCGGTGTGACCGCCGAGGATGTGCGATCGGGGATGCTCATCTCCGCCGATCCTGACGTGCATCGTGCGCATATTCAGCGATATGCCGACATGGGCTTCACGAAGGTGTATCTGCACAACGTCGGGCCCGATCAGCAGAAATGGCTCGAGGTGTTCGGGCGCGACGTTCTCCCGAAGGTGCGCGCATGACTGGGCAGGCGATGACCGTTTTCGCACTCACCGGGATGGGCGAGGTGCGCCCGGGCGACGACCTCGCCGAGCTCATCCTGGGGACGGGCGTGGAGCTACGCGACGGCGACATCCTGGTGGTGACGTCCAAGATCGTCTCCAAGGCGGAAGGCCGGTACATCGAGGCCTCCGATCGGGAGGACGCCATCACCAGCGAGACCGTCCGCATCGTCGCGTCGCGTACGCGAGAGGGCCACACGATGCGGATAGTCGAGAACCGGTTGGGCATGGTGGCGGCCGCCGCGGGAGTTGATGCCAGCAACACGCCTGACGGCTGGGTGCTCCTGCTCCCCGTCGACCCCGACGCCTCCGCCCTCGCACTGGCTGCGAGGCTCCGCGCGGCGACCGGCGCCGAGATCGGTGTGATCATCAGCGATACGCTCGGCCGGCCATGGCGTCGTGGTCAGACTGACGTGGCGATCGGCGCTGCTGGCGTGCACGTGCTCGCGGACCTCCGCGGCACGCGCGACCGCTCCGGCAAGCTCCTCGTCGTGACCACGCCGTGTATCGGCGATGAACTCGCCGCGGCAGGGGACCTTGTCAAGGGGAAGGCAAGCGGCAATCCGGTTGCGGTGGTGCGGGGCCGAGGCGATCTCGTCGGTCCACTCGATCTCGCCGGCGCATCGGAGATCGTGCGCGCCCCGGAGGACGACCTGTTCTGGCTCGGCACGCGCGAAGCGCTCGCTGACGGATACCGCGAGGGTTACGCCGCGGCGCTGGCCGAGCGGGACGACACAGCACAGCAGCGGTACCCCACCCGGGACGCCGCGCTCAACAGGAAGGAAACCCTATGACACTGACGTTGGGGTACAAAGCCAGCGCCGAGCAGTTCGACCCGCGCGAGCTGGTCGAGATCGCCGTCGCGGCCGAACAGCACGGGATGGAGTCGGTGTTCACGAGCGACCATTTTCAGCCGTGGCGGCACACTGGCGGTCACGCCCCGTTCTCGCTCGCATGGATGGCGGCTGTCGGCGAGCGCACCCGCACCATCCGGATGGGCACGTCGGTGCTTACACCCACCTTCCGATACAACCCGGCAGTCCTCGCACAGGCGTTCGCGACCCTCGGATGCCTCTACCCCGGCCGCGTCATCCTGGGCGTCGGCACAGGCGAAGCGCTCAACGAGGTCGCGACCGGATTCCAGGGCGCGGGCGCGCAAGAGTGGCCCGAGTTCCGTGAGCGCTTCGCCCGGTTGCGCGAGGCTGTGCGCCTGATGCGCGCGCTGTGGGCGGGAGAGCGCGTGTCATTCGACGGCGAGTACTACTCCACCCACGACGCCTCGATTTACGATCGCCCCGAGGGCGGGGTCCCGATCTACATCGCCGCCGGCGGCCCTCTGGTCGCCCGGTACGCGGGGCGTTCCGGTGATGGTTTCATCTGCACCTCCGGTAAGGGCCGGGAGCTGTACGAAGACCAGCTGGTCCCGGCTGTGCGTGAGGGCCTGGAGCGATCCGAGCGGTCGTTCGATGCGCTGGATCGGATGATCGAGATCAAGCTCTCGTACGAGGAGACCCGGGATGCCGCGTTGACGAACACGCGCTTCTGGTCTCCGCTCTCCCTGTCGAAGGAGCAGAAGCACGACATCACCGACCCGGTCGACATGGAGCGCGCCGCTGACGCTCTCCCCCTGGAGACGATCGCCAAGCGATGGATCGTCGGCGACGACCCCGACCAAGTCGTCGCGCAGATCCGCCAGTACGTGGACTGGGGATTCAATCACCTGGTGTTCCACGCTCCCGGGCAGGATCAGCGCCGCTTTCTTCAGTTGTTCGAGCGGGATCTCGCCCCGCGCCTACGGGCCTAGGCGGGCGATGCGGGGCGGCTCCGGCGGGAGCCGCCCTTTGTCGCGTGGACTCAGTCGCCGATGTGCGCGACCGCCTGGATCTCGATCAGAGCCTCCGGCTGCCATAGCCGCGTCACGCCGATACCCGCCATCGCCGGATACTCGGTCCCGGCCATCTCCCGCCAGCGGCGGCCGATCTCACGGCCGTTGGCCTGATAGGCCTCGACGTCGGTGAGATAGATCGTGACATCCACCAGGTCCTCCGGGGAACCGCCGGCCGTTTGGAGAGTCGTGAGCACGTTCGAGAACGCCTGGACGAACTGCTCGACGATGCCGCCAGGCACTATGTCGCCGTGTGCATCCATCGCGGTCTGCCCACCGAGGTAGACGAGGGGACCAACTCTCACCCCGTGGGCGAAGCCGCTGGGGCGGACGAGGCTCGGCGGGTTGACGATTTGACGCGACATGGACGTCCTTTCCTGCGGCAATGCAACGCTGCACAGCTCGATGTATATTGGGCCCTACGTATATTGAGCCTACGTGACCGACGGAAATTTGGCGACATACGGCCGAGTGGGGACTGAGGCTCTGGAGGGAGACAACGATGTACCTCGCCACCGTCCGCTCGCGTGACGCCCGGTCCACAACTGTCGCTGTCGGCGACGACCGCGGCTGGGTGATTCTCGACGACCTCGCCGATGTGCATGCACTACTCGCCGATGCCGACTGGAGAGAGCGCGCGGCGCACGCACTCACCGCGGAGCGCATCGCCGCCGAGGAGCTGGACTTTCTCAACCCGACTCCCACCCCGGCGAAGATCCTATGCTGCGGTCTGAACTACCGCGACCACATCGTCGAGACCGGACGCGAGATCCCGGCCTACCCGACGTTGTTCGCCAAGTTCGCGGACACACTGACCGATCCCGATGCGACCATCACCGTCTCCGGCTCGGGACGAGTGGACTGGGAGGCGGAGCTTGCCGTTGTGATCGGCGAACCCGTCGCGCACGCGGACGATGCGGCAGCAGCCGCGGCCATCCTCGGGTACACCGTCGCCAACGACATCTCGATGCGTGATTGGCAGCAACGCACGCTGCAATGGTTGCAGGGCAAGGCGTTCGACCGGACAACACCGATCGGACCATACATCGTCACAGCGGATGTGCTGGACCCACGCGATGGTCTACGCGTCGAGTGCGAGGTGAACGGTGAGATCATGCAGAGCGGGAACACGGCGGAACTGGTCTTCGACGCTGCCCGACTGGTGTCCTACATCTCGCAATTCACCCGCTTGAACCCTGGTGACGTCATCCTCACCGGCACCCCGGGTGGGGTAGGCATGGGCATGCCGGAACCGCGGTACCTACGCAACGGCGACCTCCTGACGACGCGCATTGAGGGGATCGGCGAGCTCAGGAACACCGTGATGGTCACGCATCAGTAGCATCCTGCTGGATAGCATCCAGTGCCTGGACGCGAAGAACCCCCGGCATCCGAAGATCCCGGGGGTTCTCGCTTTCGGACGGGACCCTTCGACAAGGGACCCATCCGGGTCGTCTTACTTCGCGGCGATCACCTGAAGGGTGATGGTGGCGGTGACATCCTCGTGCAGACGGATGGTCGCCTCGTGCTCGCCGACCGACTTGATCGGCGCGGTGATGTGCACCTTGCGCTTGTCGATCGAGCCCACTCCGGCGGCGGCGACAGCGTCGGCCACGTCGGCCGGCTTGACCGAACCGAACAGACGGCCCTCAGCGCCGGCCTTGACCGTCAAGCGCACCTTGTGTGCCTCGAGACGGCTCTTCATGTCCTTCGCCTCGTCGAGGTCGTGGATGACGCGAGCCTGGCGGGCCGAGCGGATCTGCTCGACCTGCTTCTCGCCACCACGGGTCCAAGCGACGGCGTAGCCCTGCGGGATGAGGTAGTTGCGGGCGTACCCGTTCTTGACCTCGATGACGTCACCGGCGCTTCCGAGCCCGGCGACCTCGTTCGTGAGAATCAGCTTTGCCATTGTCGGTACCCCTTAGCGGCCAGCGCCGGCGTAAGGCAGGAGCGCCATCTCGCGCGCGTTCTTGATCGCCTTGGCGATCAGACGCTGCTCCTGCACCGAGACACCGGTGATACGACGGGCACGGATCTTTCCGCGCTCCGAGATGAACTTGCGAAGCGTTGCGACGTCCTTGTAGTCAATGACGCCCACGCGGATCGACTTCGCGGGAGCGGTGGGCTTGCCACCCTTCCGCGGCTTGCGGCGGTCGCCGCTCGACTTTCCAGCCATGAGATTTCCTTAAAGAAGATGAAGTGTCCGGCGCGTTTCGTCTCGGGCCTGCGGCCCTCGCTCAACGACCGGGATGAATCAGAACGGGGTGTCGTCGCCGAAGCTGCCGGGAGTGCTCCAGGCGTCGGCGCTCGTTGAACCGGGGGTCGACCACGGCTCGTCCGAAACCTGCTGCTGCTGCTGCGGGCGCGACTGCCCACCGCCGCCCGATGCGGCCCGCGTGACCTGAGCCGTCGCGTAGCGCAGCGACGGACCGATCTCGTCAACCTCGAGCTCGATCGCCGTGCGGTTGTTTCCTTCGCGGTCCTGGTAGGAGCGCTGACGCAGGCGGCCCTGTGCGATGACGCGCATGCCCTTGGTCAGCGAGCCCGCCACGTGCTCGGCGAATTCGCGCCACACCGACGCGCGGAGGAACAGCGCTTCGCCGTCCTTCCACTCGTTGGCCTGGCGGTCGAAGGTGCGCGGCGTCGAGGCGATCGTGAAGTTCGCCACCGGCAGGCCGTTCTGCGTGTAACGCAGCTCGGGGTCCGCCGTGAGGTTGCCCACCACGGTGATGACGGTTTCGCCGGCCATGATGCGTCAGGCCTTGGCTTCGGCGGGCTCGGCGCGGCGCGGAGCCGCCTTCGGCTTGCGAGCGGCCTTCTCCTCGGCGCGCTTCGCCTCGGCAGCCACCATCGCCTGAGCCTCTTCGGCCCGCAGCACCTTGGTGCGGAACACGAGCTCGCTCAGCTTCAGCTGGCGGTCGAGCTCCTGCGTGGCCTCGCTCGTCGCGGTGAAGTTGACGACGGCGTAGATGCCCTCGTTCTTCTTGTTGATCTCGTAGGCGAAACGGCGCTTGCCCCAGATGTCGACCTTGTCAATCGAGCCACCATCGTTGGTGATGACCTTCAGGAACTTGTCGAGGTTGGGGGCAACCTGGCGCTCGTCCAGCTCGGGGGTCAGAATGACCATGAGCTCGTACTGGTGCGTCACTTACCCACCTCCTTCGGACTAGAACGGCTCCCGGGACTTTCCCGGAAGCAGGAGGGTGTGTGCACGTCGCCTGCCTGGACACCCCGAATGGATGCCGGTGGGCAGACAACCACGCAAGTCTACCGGATCGGGGCGGCCGCCGGCGACCGGCGTCGCAGCGGCTCTGCCAGCGGGCTCGGCGCGAGCGTGTAATCGAACGCCTCGCCTGCGGCATCCGACGCCCCACGCCGCCGCTTGACGGCGAGCATCGCGCGCGCTGCGGGCG
>JAPSIX010000281.1 GCA_031178475.1 Microbacterium sp.
GTCCCCTCGCGGCGCGGACAGCGCCACTACGTGTATATCAGGCGGGGGTTGACCCTGCACGACGCGTTGGCGCCCGGGGAGTGTCGCTGGGCGAGGCCGGGCCGTGCACGCCTAGGCTCGAATGGCCATGATCCGGTTCGAGAACGTCACCAAGCGCTACCGCGGCACCCGACGACCAGCCCTCTCCGATGTCGACTTCGAGGTCGACCCGGGGGAGTTCGTGTTCCTCGTCGGAGCCTCGGGTTCCGGCAAGTCGACCTGCCTCCGCCTCATCCTGCGAGAGGAGGTGCCCTCGGCCGGCCGCGTCGCCGTGCTCGGCCGCGACCTGCGCTCGCTCGCCAACCGCAAGGTGCCCTACTTCCGCCGGCACATCGGCTCGGTGTTCCAGGACTTCCGACTTCTGCCGTCCAAGACGGTCTACCAGAACGTCGCCTTCTCGCTGCAGGTGATCGGGTCCTCCCGCGGGTTCATCCAGCAGGCGGTGCCCGAGGCGCTCGCCCTGGTCGGGCTGGAGGGCAAAGAGAAGCGGATGCCGCACGAACTGTCCGGTGGTGAGCAGCAGCGCGTCGCCATCGCCCGCGCGATCGTCAACCGCCCGAAGGTGCTCCTCGCCGACGAGCCGACCGGAAACCTCGACCCGGCGACGTCCGTCGGAATCATGCAGCTGCTCACGCGCATCAACGCCGGCGGCACGACGGTCGTCATGGCGACCCACGAGGCCGGATTCGTCGACCAGATGCAGCGTCGCGTGATCGAGCTGAAGGACGGCGAGATGGTGCGCGACGAGACCGGTGGCGGATACGGCGACACCTCCAGCATCCCCCGCCTCGCCCCCGAGGCGGTGCGCGGCGCGGCTGCGGCCGCCGCTCTCACTGCGGTGCAGGAGGTGCACCGCGAGACGACCTCGGTGCCGGTCGTCGAGTCGGATGCCCTCCGCCGCGACACCGGGCACAAGGACGGCGTGCGAGACGATGCCATCGTGAAGGACCCCGCGCCATCAGGGCGGATCGGGCGGCCGGAGGTGGAGGTCGCCGAACTCGGCGTCGCAGACCGCCTCGGGCTGTCGGACGCGGACGACGAGGAAGTGGGACCCACCTCGTGAATGTCGGACTCATCATCGGAGAGGCCCTGCTGGGCCTGCGCCGCAACGTTTCGATGGTCATCTCCGTCGTGCTCGTCACGTTCGTGTCGTTGACGTTCGTCGGCGCCGCCATCCTCATGCAGACTCAGATCAGCACCATGAAGGCGTTCTGGGGCGATCGCGCCGAGGTCACCGTCTACATGTGCTCGCCGCTGTCGACGTCCAAGAACTGTTTCGCCGGCACCGCCTCGCCCGAGCAGATCGAGGCGGTGAAGGCCGCGCTCGAGGGCGACGCACTGGCGCCGCTCATCAGCAACGTCGAGTTCGAGAGCAAGGAGCAGGCCTACCAGGACCTCGTCGCGCAGTTCGGCCAGGAGCAGGCCGACATCCTCGGGCAGGAGCAGATGTCGGAGGCGTTCCGGGTGACGCTGAAGAATCCCGAGCAGTCGCAGGTGCTCACCGAGGCGTTCTCGGGTCAGGTCGGCGTCGACGAGGTCAAGGACCAGCGCAAGCTGCTCGACCCGCTGTTCTCGGCACTGACCGTCGCGACCTACATCGCCGTCGGCATCGCGTCGCTCATGCTGATCGCCGCGGTGCTGCTGATCGCGACGACGATCCGGCTGTCGGCATACGCGCGGCGCAAGGAGATCGGGATCATGCGCCTCGTCGGCGCGTCGAACCGCTCGATCCAGACGCCGTTCGTGCTCGAAGGCGTCTTCGCCGCGTTCCTCGGATCGGTGCTCGCCGGCGGCGCCGTGCTCGCCGGCGTGCACTTCGGTGTGGAGGGCTACCTGGCCGAGCGTGTGCCGTTCATGCGCCCGCTGGTCGGCATGCAGGAGGCGGCGTTCGTGGTGCCCGTCCTGATCGGCATCGGCATCGTCCTCGCGGCGCTATCGGCCGGATTCGCGATCCGCCGCTGGCTGCGCACCTGATCGCCACACCGCGACCCGCCGGCCGCGTGTAAGCTGATGGGCTGCCGTGCGTGCGCGCGGCCAGGACCAGGAGAACATCATGCCCAGG
>JAPSIX010000282.1 GCA_031178475.1 Microbacterium sp.
GCGCGGGCCGCCACCTCTTCCACCGTCTCGCCCGGCGACTCACCGCGCACGACACCGTGGGCGAAGGCCGTCCAGTTGTACCCCAGCTCCGCCCGGATCTCCTTCGTCGTGCGACCCTCGTACCCGCCATAGTCCCACTCCACGAGCAGCGGGTCGATCTCGGCCTCGAGGCCGGCGAGCTCGGCCGTGCGGCGGGCGCGCTGCAGCGGAGAGCTCAGCACGAGACCGAAGTCGTAGTCGCGCACCAGCTCACCCGCGGCGCGCGCCAACTGCTCGCCCCGCGCAGTGAGCGGGATGTCGGTGAGCCCGGTGTGCTTCCCGGTACGCGACCATTCCGTCTCGCCATGCCGGAGCAGCACGAGCTTGCCCTGCGGGTTGTCGGGCGCTGGGTGGTCGGGAAGCGGGTCGGAGGGGCTCACACCGCCACGGTACCGCGGCCGGCCGCGGTCAGACGAGGTGCGCGGTCTGCTGCATCCGCGTGCGCACGTCGTAAAGCTCGTTCCCGCCGATCGGCCGGGCCCCGGGGATCCCCGTCCGCAGGACGCTGCGGAGAGCGCTGCGGCGCACCACGATCACGGGCATGCTGCGCACCGTGCCGAGCACGGTCGCAGGCTCCGCCAGATGCTCGTCAGGCAGGATGAGGATCGCGCCGCCGAAGCGCACTCGCGCCGACTTCGCCACATATCGCATCCGCCGCAGCAGGTCCGCGACCGGCGTACTGCCGCCCACGGTTGGGCCGATCACCTCGCCCTGACGGAACCGCACCGGTTCCCCGAAGTCCTCCGAGGTCAGGGCGTACAGACCAGACGGGCTGAGCACCACGTGGTCGAGCACCTCGGCATCCGGCCCCGCCGCCACCGCATGCCACGCGGTGAAGCCCATGCCGAGCTCCTGCACCGCAAGCGCCGTCTCCTCCTCGGCAAGGGCGTCGGCCAGCATCCGCCTCGCCTCCCACGGCGCCGACCGGACCACCGCCGGGTCGTACGCCTCGGCCTCCGTCATCCGATGCCCGGCGTGCTCCGCCACGAGCTCGAGGTAGCGCTGCCGACGCCACTCGCCGGGTCGGCCGTGCATCCGCGCCCGAGGCCGCGTGCCGGTCGCCGCACGGGCCTCGCCGGGTGCGGCCCAGTGTGGTTCGCTTCGGCTGCGGTCGTACGCCGCCCGGCCCTCGGGTGTGCCGATCAGCTCCCACGCTCGCTGCACCCGAATGAAGACCGCGGCGTCGCCACCGGTGTCGGGATGCGTCTCGCGCAACCGCATCCGGTACGCGCGCCGCAGATCGTCCTCGGCGACGTCCGGCGCTACGCCGAGCACCTCGTACGCCGAGGCGGAGAGGGGACTGTCGAACACGCGAACCTTCCTGAACGTCCGTCAGTCTGTCAGACGGATGCCGGTGGCGCGGCCGGCTCGTCCCACCCCTGCTGCGGGGTGGCGCACGTGCCACGGAACACGTACTGCGACGGCAGCTTGCGCTCACTGCTGGTCCAGTCGATCGCCGGCCGACGCTGCTCGGCGGGCACGTAGCCGAGCCGGTAGACGGCCATCAGCTCCAGCTCGGGCGGCACCTGCAGCAGTCGCTCGATCTCGGCCCAGCGCCCCGGCACCTCCATCGGGAAGGAGATGAACTGGATGCCCATGCCGAGCTCGACCGTCGTCAGCCAGATGTTCTCCATCGCGGCGCCCATGCTGAACACCGAGTAGAACGCCGACAGCTCACCCGGCCGGTACTCAGAACGATCGAGCATGACGCCGAGCAGCAGGGGTGATCCCGCCACGAGTTTGCGGTTCTCGTCACCCAGGGTCTGCGGGATGCGCAGCGTGTTCATCAGCTTCTGCCCGCGCGAGGTGAACACCTGCCCGGTGAACGGGCGCAGCGGAGCGGGCAGCCGGTCGAACAGCATCCCGTCGCGCCGGCGTTCCATCTCCTGCTTGCTGAAGCGGAAGTACGGCTTGTACCGCTCGAAGAAGGTGCCGTTCGACATCGCCTCGGTCATGCTCTCGCCGCTGATGCGCGCGATCTTCTCGATCGTGTCGCGCTCTTCGATGATGACGAACCGCCACGGCTGGCTGTTCAGCTGCGAGGG
>JAPSIX010000283.1 GCA_031178475.1 Microbacterium sp.
GGCCCTTCGACCAGCTCAGGGACCCGCACCGAGACCCGGCGGCGGATGCTGATGGGCGTGCTGCTGTTCATCGCCGGGTTCACGGTCGTGTTCGTCGGCATCACCGCACTGAGCGGCACCGTGGGGGTGTTCCTGCTCGAGTGGTCACCCCTGATCACGCGCATCCTCGGTGTCGTCGTCATCGCGATGGGGCTCGTCTTCCTCGGGTTCTTCGGCTTCGCGCAGCGCGAGATGCGGATGCAGATGAGCTCGACGACCGGGCTCATCGGCGCTCCGCTTCTGGGCGTCGCGCTGGGCCTCGGCTGGGCGCCCTGCATGGGCCCGACGCTCACGGCCATCGTCGCGCTGTCGTTCAACACCGGCGCTCCCGGCCGTGCCGCCCTGCTCGGGGTGGCGTACTCGCTGGGCCTCGGCATCCCGTTCCTGCTCGTCGCGCTGGGATTCGGGTGGGCGACGAAGGCCGTCGGGTTCCTGCGACGCCACATCCGCGCGATCAACATCGCCGGGGGCATCCTGCTGATCGTCCTCGGTGTGCTGATGCTGACCGGGGTGTGGACCGAGATCATGTCGAGACTGACGGCGGTGATGAGCAGTGTCATCCTCCCGATCTGAGCGCCCCGATCGCGCCCGGCGGAACAGAGACGGCGCATCAGCGGCATCCGATCCGCTCCGCCCGGCCGACCACATCGACTCCGCCGACGAGGGCGATGTCACTCAGCCGAGCCTCGGTTTCGTCGGCTGGCTGCGCTGGGCGTGGCGGCAGCTGACCTCGATGCGTGTCGCCCTGGTGCTGCTGCTGATCCTCGCGATCGCGGCGATTCCCGGTTCGATCTTCCCGCAGCGGATGGCCGACCCCAACGGCGTCACCAAGTTCAAGGCCGACAACCCGGACCTGTTCCCGATTCTCGACGGGTTGAGCCTGTTCGACGTCTACCTGTCGCCGTGGTTCTCGGCGATCTACCTGCTGCTGTTCGTCTCGCTGATCGGCTGCATCATCCCGCGGATCCGGCATCACCTGAAGGCGCTGCGCGCCGCACCCCCGCGGACGCCGGCGCGGCTGGGCCGGCTCGAGGATCACCGCGAGGTCGAACGCGAAGGCACGGATGCTGCCTCGGCCGTCGAGATCGCCGAGAAGCAGCTGAAGGCACTCGGGTACCGGGTGGCCCGCTACGACCGCGGCAACGCGTGGTCGGTGTCGGCGGAGCGCGGATACTGGCGTGAGACCGGCAACCTGCTCTTTCACGTCGCGCTCGTCGGGGTGCTCGTGACCGTCGGGGTCGGTGGCGGCTTCGCCTACACGGGGCAGAAGGTGGTCGTCGAAGGCGCCACCTTCGTGAACGCCCTGATCGACTACAACTCCATCAATCGCGGCCGCTTCGTCTCCGACGACGCCCTGGAGCCGTACGCGATCACGCTGGACTCGTTCGATGTGACCTACCAGCCGTTCGGCACTCCGGGTGCCGGTCAGGCCGGCGACTTCTCGGCGAATGTCACGGTCCGCGATGTCGACGGCTCTGAGCGCGAGGGATCGGTGAGGGTCAACCACCCGCTCCGCGTCGGCGGCGACCAGGTCTACCTGCTCGGCAACGGCTACGCGCCCACCATCACGGTGCGCAACGCCGACGGCACCACGGTGCTCAGCCAGCCCGTGGAATTCCTGCCGCAGGACAGCAACATGACCTCGCTCGGCGTGGTGAAGATCACCGACGGGATGCCGGAGCAGCTCGGCATCACCGGATTCTTCTATCCCACGGTGGTGAAGCTCGACACCGGTGCGTACGCGTCGGCGCATGGCGATCTGAACCTGCCGCTGCTCACACTGGACGTGTACCAGGGCGACCTCGGCATCGACGACGGCACACCTCGCTCGGTGTACACGCTGGACACCACCGGCATGACCAAGCTGAGCGGCCGCGGCACCGACGTGGAGTCGATCGAACTGCAGCCCGGTGAGACCGCCGACCTGCCCGACGGCCTCGGAACCGTGACCTTCGAGAACGAGTCGCCCGCAGGCGCCACCGACATGACCCAGGCCGTGAAGCGGTATGTGTCGCTGCAGATCCACCACGACGCCTCAGCGCC
>JAPSIX010000077.1 GCA_031178475.1 Microbacterium sp.
GGCGCAGCTCGAGCAGGAATCGGTACGCCTCGCCGACCTCACGGCCCGGCCTGATCCCGAGGATCTGCTGGATCTGGTTGCCGTCGAGCTCAGGGCGGATGCTGTCGAGCTCCTCCTGCTCGCGCAGTTCGACGATCCGCCGCTCGATGTCGTCGTACGCGGATGCCAGACGAGCGGCCTTCCGCCGGTTGCGCGTGGTCACATCCGCCCGCACCAGGATGTGCAGGCGCTCGAGCTGGTCTCCGGCGTCGCGCACGTAGCGGCGGACGGCGCTGTCGGTCCACGCCCCCTCGGCGTACCCGAAGAAGCGCAGATGCAGCTCGACGAGCCGCGCGACGGCATCCGTCGTCTCGCCGTCGAACCGCAGCGACTGCATGCGCTTGCGCGCCATGCGCGAGCCGACCACGTCGTGGTGGTGGAAGGTGACGGCCCCGCCCGGCTCCAGCTTGCGGGTGCGCGGCTTGCCGATGTCGTGCAGCAGCGCGGCCAGGCGCAGTGCGACGTCGGGAGCGGCCCCGGGGTTGCGCGTCTTCTCGAGATCGATCGCCTGGCGCACCACGGTGAGGGAGTGCTCGTAGACGTCCTTGTGGTGGTGGTGCTCGTCGACCTCGAGACGCAGCGCACTGACCTCGGGCAGGAACTGCTCGATGAGGCCCGTCTCGACCAGCACGCGGATGCCGAGGACGGGATCGTCCGTCTGCATCAGACGCACCAGCTCACCCTGGACGCGCTCCGGGCTCACGATCTTGAGAGTCTCTCGCAGGTTCTCGACCGCAGCGCGGGTGGCATCGTCGAGGGTGAAGCCGAGCTGGGCGCTGAAGCGCGCGGCTCGCAGCATCCGCAGCGGGTCGTCGCCGAAGCTGACGGCAGGGTCGATGGGGGTGCGCAGGATGCCGGAGAGCAGATCCTCCACGCCGCCGGCTGGGTCGATCAGCTTCACGTCTGGCACGCGCAGCGCCATCGCGTTCACAGTGAAGTCGCGGCGCAGCAGATCTCCGTCGACCGAGTCTCCGAACTCGACGACGGGCTTGCGGGTGACCCCGTCGTAGCTGTCGGCTCGGTACGTGGTGATCTCGACCTGTTCGCCGCGCACCCGGGCGCCGATCGTGCCGAACGCGCGGCCGATGTCCCACTGGGCGGTCGACACCGGCGTGACGATGCGCAGGATGTCGTCCGGCCGGGCGTTCGTGGTGAAGTCGAGGTCGTGCGTGATGCGGCCGAGCAGCGCGTCACGGACGGGGCCGCCGACGACGGCCAGCTCGAAACCCTCGGCGGCGAAGGCATCGGCGAGGGTACGGACGACCGGATCCTCGGCGAGCGCACCGAGACGGGTGAGGCCCTCGGCCATGTTGAGCATGGGTTCCAGGGTACCGGGGCGCGCCCCGACCCCACGGACCAGCGTCCATGGGGTCGGGGCGATGTGACGAACCTCAGGCCCTGCGCCTGCCCCGCTGTCGCAGGATCAGAACGACGCCTGCGGCGAGCGCCATCGCGGCACCCGCGGCGAGGCCGGCAGACCACAGGCCGGACCCGCCCGTGGTCGCCAACCAGCCGGCTGATCCGCCGGATCCGGGCCCCTGGCCGCCCCCGACCGTGGCGGAGTTGCCAGGGTTGCCATTGCCGGGGTTGCCATTGCCGGGGTTGCCGTTCCCGCCGCCGGGATTGCCGCCCGGCCCGCCGGGGTTGCCGGGATTGCCGCCGTGACCGGGGTCAGACGGATCGGCATCCTCACCGCTGGCGGTGAAGGTGCGCACCGCGGTGTACTCGACACCGCCGTACGGGCCGGTCGTGCGCACGTACCAGCCGTGCTCACCGGCATCGAGCCCCTTCCAGGTGACGGTCGCCTTCTCGCCGCTGACGACGCCCTCGACGCAGTCGATCTCGTTGGTCGTCAGGATGTCAGCCTGGAACGCGTCGGTCGCGAGCGTCTTCGTCTTCGGGACGATGCCGCCCGCGGCGTACGGGATCTCGAAGTCCTGCATCCCGGCGGGGCTGTTCAGCGAGGGCTCGTCGGAGTCGAAGTCGCCGAGCGAGGGCGAGTAGGTGCGGACGATGATCCGGCCACTCGCGTTGTCGAAATGCAGCAGCCTCAGGTAGCCGAGGCCGCCCTCCGGCAGGCCCTGGTAGTCGAACAGCATCGAGTACACCGTGCGGTCGGCCACGCCGTCGCCGTCGTCATCGAAGTCGTCCAGACGCGTGTAGGCGTCGTGGTAGTGCCCGGACCCGACCGCGATGACGTTCGAGTTCGGCGCCACGACCTCGTCGTACACCCGCTGCGGGAACGGCCCGAGCCCCCCGGTCGTGAGCATGTACTCGTGCAGGTTCACCATCACCTTGCGCTCGGGGTACTGCCGGATGACCGAGTTCATCCAGGCGATGTCGGCCGAGTTCGATGCCTCGTCGTTCGGGTCGGGCCAGCCCATGTACAGCATGAGCAGATCGACGCCGTCGGCGCTCACCAGGTCGTAGTGGCCCCGGTTGTCCTTGTACGAGCCGCCGTACCAGGGGTTCTGATCGAAGCGGTCGGTTCCGAAGTAACTGCTGTACGGGCCGTAGTTCCCTTC
This sequence comes from Microbacterium sp., assembly GCA_031178475.1. Taxonomy (GTDB): domain Bacteria; phylum Actinomycetota; class Actinomycetes; order Actinomycetales; family Microbacteriaceae; genus Microbacterium. The sequence continues at coordinate 2,565 of JAPSIX010000077.1, forward strand.
GAAGTGTCCGACGTCGTGATTGCCGGCGAGCACACCGTACGCCAGCCCGGCGTCCTCGAGCATGCGGTACGCGGCGTCGGCGTTCTGCCACTGGTGCGGCTGGTCGTGGTTGTCGACCAGGTCGCCGGTGTGCAGGACGTACTGCAGGTTCAGGTTGTCGCGCTCTGCCACGAGGAACTCGTTGATGCTCAGCTGGTGCCGGTACCAGACGTCCGACCCCCCGGTGCCTGCGAGGTGCCCCTCGTTGCGGTTGTAGTACTGCGTGTCCGACTCCCAGGCGAGGGTGAAGTCGTACTGGTCGCGCGGCGTCGCCCCCTCGTGGTAATCGGTCACCGGGGATTCCCGGGTGGTGGTGTCGGTGGCCGCCCATCCCTCGGAATGCTGCACGAGGAAGGTCAGTTCGCCGTCCTTCGCGTGACCGGCGACCGGCACCTGCGCGTCGAGGGTGAACGTGGTCGCCGCCCCGCCGGTGGTGACGTGACGGTCGACCTCCTCCCACACGCCGTCGGCGGTCTGCACGTACAGCAGCACCTTCGCGTCGGCGTTCGCGGAGCCCTTCCATTCGACGCGCGCGTCCGCGCCCTCGCCGGCGTTCGCCGGCACGTCGACCATGAACAGCAGGTAAGGCATGGCGGTTCGTGAGCTCTCCTCGATCTGGATGCCGTCGATACGCGCGATCCGCGCGAGCTCGTCGGCGCTCAACGGGGTGGCGTCGCCTCGGTCGGTGGAGCGCGAATCGGTCGTGGCACCGGACGCGACGTGCACCTCGGCGTCGGTCGTGGTGTACCTGTGCCCCTCAGCGAAGCAGAGCTGCAGGCGGTCATCGACGTTCGAACCGGGCACCGCCGTGAGGTCGACCTGGTCGCCGTCGATCACTGCGCCGTCTGCCGGGTTGACCAGTGTGGTGTGTGGCTTCTCATCGGCGGTCGAGAAGCTGATCGTGCTGGTCGAGATGTTGCCGACCTTGTCGCTCGCCGTCACCACCACCACATGGTCTCCCGGGGTCATGGCGAGCGAGGACGTCGTCAGCGGCAGGGAGATCTCCTCGTCGTCCAGCGTCGCTGTCACCGAGGCCGCTCCCGATCCGGCATCCGTCGCCGTCGCGTCGATCGTGAAGTCGCCGCGGTACTGCCGGCCGTCGGTGAGAGTGCTGGTCACCTCGGGGGCGGTGTTGTCGACGATCACCGCGCGCGTCACCGTGTCGGCTCCGGCGCTGGCTGTGACGCGGTGCTCGCCGTCGGCGACCTCGGTGGTGTTCCACTGCGCGGACACCGAGTCGAACGCGTCATCGGGGACGGTGAAGGTCGCCAGGAAGTAGACCAGGTTCGCGTCGCTGAAGTTGATGCGCTCCGCCGAGTCGCCCGGGCAGGTGCGCGCCGTGATCTCCTGCCCCTCGCCCGCTCCGGCACACGACGTCGGGCGCAGCACCCGACCGTCGGGAAGCGCGAGACGCGGGTTCATGATCGTGTAGTCGTCGTTGTTCTCGTTCGGGTCCGGGTCCGGCCAGGCCTTCGTGCCGGCGTTCACGCCGATCGTGAGCTGCTCGCCTCGCACCACTTCCTCGACAGGAACCGCGGCGTCGACCGTGACGATGCTGTCGTAGTAGCCCTCGTCGAAGATCCTCAGCACGTTGTCACCGTGCTTGATGCCGTTGCGGAAGAACGCGTCCGTGGCGGTCGCCTCGATCGCGAAGCGCGGGGCCTTCTCGAGAGAGGGTGCCACGTTCGCGACGGTCGTGCCGTCGATGTCCACCGCGAGCTCGCCCGGATCGCCCTCGGTCGTCGCGACGAGCGGCGTCTGCCCGTTGACGTACTGGCCGTCCGTGACGTTCAGGCGCACGGGGTCGGCGGGCGCATCGGTGAGTGCGATGCGCACTGGTGCTGCCTCGCTGACGAGGCTTCCGTCGGTGGCGGTCACCGTGTACGCGATCCACCGCTTGCCGTACAGGTCGACGGCCGGGATCGTGTGCAGGTAGCGTCCGTCTGCGGCGACGGTCAGGTTGCGCACGTCGGTCCCACCGAGGTCGTCGGTCAGGGAGAGGGTCACGCGTCGCACGAGATCGTCATCGGTGATGTCGAAGGCGAGCTCGACAGGGCCGTCGGCCGCGACCTCGGGCGTCAGGTCGGCGATCACGGGCGCCGTCCCCGGTTCTGGGTGGGCCACGAAAGTGGGCGCGACCTGGTTGTCGCTCACTGCTCCGGGAGTCGGGGTTGCGAGTCCGAGCATGGTCTGCGCCGTGCCGGCAGGGTCGGCGGGCGTCCACATCGCGGCCGGGTCGGCGGGGTTCCACGCGTACTGGATCGCGGTGGTCGCCGTGGTCTGGTCGTTGTCGAAGTAGTAGGCGCGGGAGATGTCGAATCCGGTCTTCGTCATCAGCTGCAGACCACGCGACCCGCCGTTGGCCATGCCGCCGGACGAGATGGCGAGGATATCCTCGCCGAGCACGAGATCGGTGCCGAACTCGGCGTTGAACTCGGCGACCGTGTACCCGGCGGCGAGGACCGCGGGGTTCTGGATCCACAGCACCACCGTGGCGCCCGGTTCGATCACCGGTTCGCCGGGACCGGCCGGCCACAGGGTCGACGAGTTCGTCTTCGGGTTGACCGCGTCGTTGTCGGTGATCAGATAGTTCAGCACGTAGTCGCCGAAGTCGACGGGGGCGTCGGAGGCGTTGTAGATCTCGATGTACTCGAACGCGTCCGAGCCCGAGACGTTGGCGGTGTCGGGCGCGACCTCGGTGATCTGCAGGAGCGGCCCGTCGGATTCGGGATCGGTGGGCTTGGTGAGCGCGCTGACGACCTGGTCGAGGGCGATCTCGCCCGGGGTGGGGTTCGCCGTGGCGCCGGTGATGTCGTGCTCGAGCAGGCGGGCGTCGATGCTGCCGATCTGATCGGGCACGCCGAACTGTGCGTTCCACGGCGTGGAACCCGCGCCGTCGTCGGCGGGGACCCACGCGCGCATCAGAGTCGTGCCTTCGGCATCCGTCAGGCTGAAGCCGCGTTCGCCGCTGTTGGCGAAACCGCCCTGCGGGCCGAAGCGGTAGATCGGCACGTCGGCTGATGGGATGCCGTAGAACTCGCGGAACTGATCCTTCGAGAGGCTCCGGCGGGGGTCGCCGTCGCCGTAGTTCATCCAGAACACCGCGACCCCGCCGGCGGGGATCACGGCGGGTGAATCCTGCTCGCCCTCGAGGTGGATCAGCGGCTGGACCGTTCCGGCGTTCCAGCGGCTGGTGTGGTAGCGGAACTGGGTGCCGGCGGCATCCAGATCGATGGGCTGGTCGCTCGTGTTGGTCACCTCGACGAACTCGTAGGTGTCGGCACCGGCGTTGTCGCCGTTGATCTCGGTGATGACCAGCGGCCAGAACTCCGCGGCGTTGCCGTCGGTGCCCGCGACACCTTCGGCGGCGGCGGCCTCGGCGGGCTCCGTCGGATCGACGGGAGCCAGGGTCTCGTCGACCGGAGCGGCGGTCTCCTCTGCGGGAGGTGCGGGATGGGGGCGCGGCTCGGTGGTCTCGGGCGTCGGTGCGAGCGTGGCGGTGCCCGGCTCCCCTGGAGCCGATGGCTCGGGCTCCGAGGAATCCGGCCCGGGCGCTGGGGACGGGGTCGATTCGCCCGCCCCTGGACCGGCGGGCTCCGCGTATGCGGGGGCCGCGGAGACGGGCAGGGCGCCGGCGCACAGCGTCGCCGCGACCGCCACGGCGATCACACCGGCGCGGGCACGGCGGAGAGGAGCATGCAGCATGAAAGAGGACCTTCTTATCGGGGGCCGGCAGAGAAGCCGTCCTCTTTCTAGGTGCCTCAGGTGTCCGCCGGGTTGCCGTCGGTCGACGCATCGGCGGCGACCGTGAACGACCGGTGAACCCTCCGCGAACGACGGCCGCGCCGCCCAGTACGCTCGACGGGTGACCGATACCGCTGCCATCCGCCAGTTCTGGGACCACTGCCGATCCGAGCTGCCGGATCTGCCGGCCGAAGCTCCCGATGCGTGGGCGTTCGGCGCCACCCCCGCGCACGCCGACGGTCTCCTCGAACTCGTACTCGCGGGCACCAAGACCGGCACGGCATCCTCGGTCTGGGATTACGAGGCGAGCGGCGACCCGCTGCCTCAGGAAGGCGAGTACAGCGTCATCCTCGACGGCTCGGGAGCGCCGCGCGCGGTCATCGAGACGACAGCGATCAGCATCCTGCCGTTCGACGAGGTCGACGCGGATCACGCCCACGCCGAGGGTGAGGGCGATCGCACGCTCGAGTACTGGCGACAGGTGCACGAACGGTTCTGGCGTGAGCACTCCGAGAACCCGCGCGGGTTCGCGCCCGACATGCCCGTGCTGTGCGAGCGGTTCCGGCTGGTCTACCCGACGGCGTGACGTGCCCGGGACCCGGCACCCCGGATTGCCGCCGACACCCCGGGTCCGGTCGACTCAGACCGCGTCGCCCTGCACCGGTCCCTCCGCGTTCGGCTTCCACCCGAGCGCGGGCGCGACGTGCTCGGCGAACGCCTGCAGCACGTGCAGGTTGTAATCCGGGCCGAGCTGGTTCGGGATCGTCAGCATCAGGGTGTCTGCCGTCATCACCGCTTCGTCGGCGCGCAGCTGTTCGATCAGCACGTCGGGCTCTGCGGCGTACGTCTTGCCGAACGTCGACCGGTAGCCGTCGATGATGCCGATCTGATCGTGGCTCTCCTCCGACCGCAGGCCGAAATACGCCCGGTCGATGTCCGACACCAGCGGGAACACGCTGCGGCTCACCGACACCCGGGGCCTGCCGGTGTGGCCGGCATCCTTGTATGCGGCGCGGAACAGGTCGATCTGCTCGCGCTGCAGCTCGTGGAACGGCACGCCGGTGGCCTCGGTCAGCAGCGTCGAGCTCATCATGTTCAGGCCCATCCGGCCGGTCGCCTCCGCCGTCGCCCGTGACCCCGATCCCCACCAGATGTGGTCGCGCAGGCTGGGCGACAACGGCTCGATGTGCAGGTACTGACCGGCGCCGACCATGCGGGGCTCGCCGGGCGCGATCCGTTCGCCGTCGATGGCGCGCAGGAACAGCTCGAACTTCTCGCGGGCGAGCACACTGCCTCGCTCGGTGTCCTCGGCGTCGTGGTAGCCGAACGCCTCGTAGCCGCGCAGAGCCGTCTCGGGTGACCCGCGGCTCACGCCGAGCGCGATGCGGCCGCCGGCGATGAGGTCGAGCGCGGCGGCCTCCTCGGCGAACTGCAGCGGGTTCTCGTAGCGCATGTCGATGACGCCGGTGCCCACTTCGATGCGCTTCGTGCGCGCGGCCATCGCCGACAGCAGTGGCATGGGTGACGCGGCCTGCCTCGCCCAGTGATGCACGCGGACATACGCGCCGTTGACGCCGATCTCGTCGGCCCCCTCGGCGAGTTCGATGGTCTGCCGCAGCATGTCACCGGCGGTGCGGGTCACCGAGCCGGGTACGTCGGCGTAGTGGCCGAAGGAGAGGAATCCGAAAGCCTTCATGTTCATGCGAACGAATGAAGAGCGGATGCTATTCCGCGGCGATTCCGGCCCGCGCGGGGCGTCGCCGGGCAGCATCCGTCGTTCGGGTCGCGAATTCTGCCGCTTTCCCGCGCTGGTAGCGGCACATTCTGCGACCCCAACGCCGCCCGCGCGGCCGAGCACGGGTCAGGATGCCGGCAGCAGGAATCCGTCGACCACGAGCGTGCGGATGCGCGGTTCGAGGTCGGACCACAGTTCCGCCAGCGGCACCTCGAACAGATCGGCAAGGGCGGCGACGATCTGCGACACGGTCAGTTCACCGTCGCACGCGCCGACGAAACCGGCGAGTGCCGGATCGACCGGCACCGTGCGCCCGAAGCCGCCGCCCTGGCGCAGCTCGATCACACTGGGGTCGT
>JAPSIX010000284.1 GCA_031178475.1 Microbacterium sp.
GGCGCCCCGATGCCGAGGCGATCGTCTTCTGCGGGGTCCACTTCATGGCCGAGACCGCCGACCTGCTCTCCGGAGCAGATCAGGCGGTCATCCTCCCCAACCTCGCGGCCGGATGCTCGATGGCCGACATGGCCGACATCGATCAGGTCGAGGACTGCTGGGAGCAGCTCGCCGACGTGCTCGGCCCTCTCGACGAGCCCGATGCCGACGGCTTGCTTCCGGTGGTCCCGGTCACGTACATGAACTCCTCTGCGGCGATCAAGGGATTCGTCGGCCGGCACGGCGGCATCGTCTGCACCTCGTCGAACGCGCAGACGGTGCTGGAATGGGCCTTCGCCCGCGGCCGCCGCGTGCTGTTCTTCCCCGACCAGCACCTCGGCCGCAACACCGCGAAGGCGATGGGCGTGCCCCTGGAGCGGATGCCGATGTGGAACCCCCGTCGCCCGCTGGGCGGCTCGTCCGCGGACGCGTTGCAAGACAGCCGGGTGATCCTCTGGCACGGCTTCTGCTCGGTGCATCGCCGGTTCACGGTCGACCAGATCGACAAGGCCCGCGCAGAGCACCCTGGCGTCCGCGTGATCGTGCATCCCGAGTGCCCGATGGAGGTCGTCGACGCGGCCGACGAGTCGGGCTCGACCGACTACATCCGCCGCGCCATCGAGGCGGCGACGGAGCCGACCGTCTTCGCGATCGGCACCGAGATCAACCTCGTGCGCCGGCTGGCCGCGCAGCATCCGCAGCACGAGATCTTCTGCCTCGATCCGGTGGTCTGCCCGTGTTCGACGATGTACCGGATCCACCCCGGCTACCTCGCGTGGGTGCTGGAGGAGCTCGTCGCCGGCCGCACCCCGAACCGCATCCGAGTGTCGGACGACGTCGCCGTCCCGGCCCGTGCCGCCCTCGAGCGGATGCTGGCGGCGAAGCCGCGATGAAGCTCCTCGTCGTCGGCGGCGGGATCGCCGGGCTGAGCGCGGCGGTGCTCGCTTCGGCGCGGGGCTTCGAGGTGGAACTGCTCGTCAAGGCCGAGCTCGGCGACGGCTGCACGCCGCACGCGCAGGGCGGGATCGCCGGCGAATACGGCCCGGGCGACTCGCCCGCTCTGCACGCCCTCGACACGATGCAGGCCGGCGACGGACTCGGCGACCCTGTCGCGATCGCCGCACTGGTGGACGGCGCTCAGGACGCGATCCGGATGCTGCAGGATTCCGGCGTGCGCTTCGACCGCACGCCGGACGGCGAGATCTCGCGGGGACTCGAGGCCGCGCACAACCGCCCTCGCATCGCTCACGCGGGCGGGGATGCCACGGGTCGGGCCGTCTCTGATGCACTGGCCGCGCAAGCGCGCGCCTCGGGCATCCGGATCCGCGAGAACGCCTTCGCGGCCGACCTGATCGTCGAGGACGGGCTGGTACGGGGAGTCCGGCTGCTCGGCGGCGCGGAGATCCACGCGGATGCCGTCGTGCTGGCAACTGGCGGCGCCGGACAGCTCTTCGTGCACACCACCAACCCGGAAGGGACGACCGGCGACGGGATCGCGATGGCGTTGCGCGCGGGCGCGGTCGTCGCCGACCTGGAGTTCGTGCAGTTCCACCCGACGGTGCTCGCCGGTACCGGCTTTCTCATCTCTGAGGCGGTGCGTGGGGCCGGAGCGGTGCTGCTCGACGTCGACGGACGCCGCTTCCTGCTCGACGAGCATCCCGACGGCGAACTCGCTCCCCGCGACGTCGTGGCGCGTGCCGTGGCGCGTCGCGCCGCCGCCCAGGGATCCCCGGTGCGCCTGGACGCGCGCATGCTGGGCGCGACCGAGCTCGCTCGGCGCTTCCCGACGATCGACCGCGAGACCCGCCGTCAGGGCTGGGACTGGGCCGCTGAGCCGATTCCGGTGACTCCAGCCGCGCACTACCTGATGGGCGGAATCGTCACCGACATCGACGGCCGCACCTCGCTGCCGGGGCTGTGGGCCGTGGGCGAGGCGGCCCGCACCGGAGTGCACGGCGCGAATCGACTCGCGTCGAACTCGCTCCTCGAGGGGGTGGTGTTCGCGCGGCGCGCGGTCTCGTCGGTCGTC
>JAPSIX010000285.1 GCA_031178475.1 Microbacterium sp.
GCGCTGATCTGCACCGGTCGGTGCCTTGTGCGTTGTATTCGAAATCGTATATTATCGCCCCAACCCTGGCAAGCAGCGATGCGAGCCGCATGACAACGCAGTCACCTGAGGAGACAAGAATGAGCGCACAGGCGTCGGGCGGGTTCACTCCGACCGGGACCATCGCGAGCCCCGACGATCGCCGTCGCGTCGTCTTCGCGACGATCGTCGGAACGACCGTTGAGTGGTACGACTTCTTCATCTACGCCACAGCCGTCGGCCTCGTGTTCGGACAGCTGTTCTTCGCACCCCTCGGCCAGAACAGTGCGCTGATCGCCTTCGCGACCGTGGGCGTCAGCTTCCTCTTCCGGCCGCTCGGCGCTTTCCTCGCCGGTCATTTCGGCGACAAGCTCGGACGCAAGACCGTGCTGATGTGGACCCTCATCCTGATGGGCGCGGCCACCGCGCTGATCGGCGTGCTGCCCACGTACGAGGCCATCGGCATCGCCGCACCGATCCTGCTCGTGCTGCTGCGCATCCTGCAGGGCATCTCGGCCGGGGGTGAATGGGGCGGCGCCGTGCTGATGGCCGTCGAGCACGCACCGAAGGGCCGCCGCGGAGCATTCGGTGCCTCGCCGCAGATCGGCGTTCCGCTGGGCCTGCTGCTGGCATCCGGCGTCATGGCGCTGATGACCGTCATCGCACCCACCGAGGAGGCCTTCCTCGCCTGGGGCTGGCGCATCCCGTTCCTGCTCAGCGTCGTGCTGATCCTCGTCGGGTACTACGTGCGCCGCCGCGTCGAGGAGAGCCCGGTGTTCACCGAGCTCGCCCAGCGCAAGGAGAAGGCACGGATGCCGATCGTGCAGCTCTTCCGCGAACACGCCCTCCTCGTGCTGATCGCCGCGTTCGTGTTCGCCGGCAACAACGCCGTGGGGTACATGACCACCGGCGGCTACATCCAGGGCTACGCGACGAACCCGGACGGGCCGCTGGTGCTCGACCGCGGCGCCGTGCTCTGGGCGGTGACGGGCTCCGCGGTGACGTGGCTGATCTCGACGCTCGCGGCGGGGTTCATCTCCGACCGGCTGGGCCGGCGCACCACCTACATCCTGGGCTGGGTGCTGCAGCTGATCGGCGTGTTCGCGCTGTTCCCGCTGGTGAACACCGGCGACGTCGGGCTGCTGTTCCTGGGCCTGGCGATCCTCACGATCGGTCTCGGCTTCACCTACGGACCTCAGGCGGCGCTGTACGCGGAGCTTTTCCCGGCATCCATCCGCTTCTCGGGCGTCTCGATCTCGTACGCCATCGGCGCGATCCTGGGTGGAGCGTTCGCCCCGACCATCGCGACGGCGATCGTGAAGGCCACCGGCTCGACCGACGCAGTCACCTGGTATCTCGCCGGCATGACGCTGCTGGGACTCGTCGCGACGCTGCTGCTGCGCGACCGCTCCGGCATCCCGCTCGGTCCCGACCACGAGGCCGAGCAGGCACGCAGCCCGATCCACGGTCTCGCCAAGGCCTGATCCGGCTCGGCTCTACGACGTCAGGAAGGACTTCACGACGATGCAGTTCCACCACCACGGGTACGTGTCCGGCGATCCCCGCGTCCTGCCCGCTGCCGGTCTGGGGGTGGATCGGCCGGAGGACCTGCCCGACGAGATGGACGTGCTCATCGTCGGTTCCGGACCGGCGGGCATGCTGCTCGCGGCGCAGATGTCGCAGTTCCCCGACGTCTCCACGCGGATCATCGAGAAGCGCGATGGTCGGCTCGTGCTCGGCCAGGCCGACGGCATCCAGCCGCGCAGCGTCGAGACGTTCCAGGCGTTCGGGTTCGCCGAGCGCATCACCGCCGAGGCGTACAACATCGGCTGGATGAACTTCTGGGGCCCGGACCCCGAGAACCCGCAGAACATCGTGCGCACCGCCCGTACCGAGGACTACGCATACAAGATCTGCGAGTTCCCGCACCTGATCGTGAACCAGGCGCGCGTGCTCGACTACTTCGCCGAGGCGGCGCTGAACGCTCCGGGCCGCATCCGGCCCGACTACGGCGTCGAGTTCGTCGGACTGACCGTGCACGA
>JAPSIX010000078.1 GCA_031178475.1 Microbacterium sp.
CGTATCGCAGGTCGACCGCGTAGTTCAGGCGGATCACCGACACCTTCGTGCCGCGCTCCTGGGCGCCGAACTCGAACACGCGCTCACGCCCGAGGCACGACTGCGCGTACTCGCCGATCGGCGCCGGCGTGAGGTCCTCCGACGCTCCCCCCGACGACGCCGGGACGAACGGGTAGACGTTCCCCGTCGACAGCACCGCGATCGAACTGTCCCGATAGCGTCGCGCAACCCGGTCGGGCAGGGCCGCGTTGACCTCCCATGCCCATGACGGGCTCGTCGCGGCGCCGAACTTCGCACCCACCATGAACACCACGTTCGCGGCATCCGGCAGCGAGGAGAAGTCGTCGTTCTCGATGAGGTCGAACGGGATGACCTTCACGTTCGCCGCCTCGAGACGCTCCCGCACCTCCCGGTCGCCGAAGCGCGAGACCGCATACACGGCATCCGCCTCCCGGCCGGCGGCGTCCATGCCGCGACGAGCGAGCATGGCGAGGGTCGGGCCCATCTTGCCTCCCGCTCCGAGGATGATCAGATCACCCGACCCCTTGGCGAGATCCTCGATGAGTCCTGCGCCAGGTGTCGCGAGCGCTGCTTCCAGTTCCGCCTCGGAGGCGAACCTCTGCTGAGTCACGTGTGGGATTCCCTTCTTCTCAGCCCTTGATTCCGGTACCGGCGACGCCCTCCTGCACGTACCTCTGGGCGATGAGGTAGGCGAGGAAGATCGGCAGCAGCGCGACGACCGAGCCGGCGAGCATGGTGCTCAGCGGAACGTGCTGCTGCTGCAGCGAGGAGATGCCGACGGTGAGTGTGAACATCGCGTTGGACTTGGCGATGATGAGCGGCCAGAGGAAGTCGTTCCAGTGCCACAGGAAGACGAAGATGCCCAGTGTCGCCAGGATCGGCTTGCACAGCGGCAGAACGATGGTGAGGAAGATGCGGAACTCCCCCGCGCCGTCGATGCGCGCGGCTTCGAACAGCTCGTCGGGCAGCCCCTGAATGAACTGGCGCATCAGGAACACCGCCTGCGCGTTCGCCAGGGTCGGCAGGATCAGTCCCCAGTAGGTGTCGACGCCGCCGAGGTTCGCCATCAGGATGAACGTCGGAATCAGCGTGACGTGGAACGGCACCATCACCATCGCCAGGAACGACCAGAACATCACCTCTTTGCCTCGGAAGCGCTTCTTGGCGAAGGCGTATCCGGCCATGGCCGAGAAGAAGAGCACGAAGACGACGGAGACGAGCGAGTAGACGAGCGTGTTCCCGAACCAGCCGAGGATGTTCTGTCCGGCGAGCACCTGTTCGTAGGCCTCGGTCGAGAGATCCCACGGCAGCAGTGAGCCAGGCAGCTCGACGACCTTCCCCGGCTTCAGACTCAGCACGACCATCGCGTAGAACGGGAAGAAGCTGAGGATGCCGGCCAGGCCCAGCCAGACCCACCGAGCGACGACACCCGCTCCGGACGGCTCCAGGGCGCGGAACGATCGGTGCTTGTTCTGCGACACGACGGTCATCGCTGCTTTCCGATCAGGAGGCGCTGGACGAGCGCGACGGCCAGGGTCATCACGAACAGTGCCACGCCGACCGCGGCTGCGTAGCCGTAGTCGAAGTACTTGAAGCCCTGGTCGTAGAGCAGGTAGACGAGCGAGTAGCTCGCGTGCGCCGGCCCACCCTGTGTCATCACGTAGATGACGTCGAAGACCTGGAACGCGAAGGTCGTCTCGATCACGGCGAGGAAGAAGATCGTCGGCCGCAGGTACGGGAGGATGATCGAGCGGAAGCGCTGCCATGCGGTCGCCCCGTCCATCAGAGCGGCTTCCTCGAGTTCTCGCGGGACGTCCTGCATCGCCGCGATCATGATCATCATCCCGTAGCCGAACCGCGACCAGACACCGACCACCACAACCGCGGGGATCACGAGGACCGTGCTGCCCAGCCAGGAGCCGCCGAGCCCCAACGGCGCCATCAGGGCCGACCACGGTCCGTTGCTGGAGAAGATCCACACGAAGATCGAGCCGGCGAGGACCAGGGAGGTGATGACGGGCAGGAAGAAGATCGAGCGGAAGAATCGGGCTCCGCGGAAGGCCCGCCGGACGCCGAGCGCCATCACCGTGGAGAGCACCAGCGAGATGGGCACCGCGAACAGCGTGTAGATCAGGGTGGTTCCCATCGCCCGCCAGAACAGCGGGTCGGCCACCAGCCTCTGGAAGTGCTCGAGGCCACGCCAGTCGATCTCACCGCTGATGTCGTAGTCGAACAGACTGAGCAGCACGCCGGCGATGGTGGGACCGAACCGGAAGGCGATGAAGAGCAGGAAGGCGGGAAGCACGAACAGGAACGCCATGCGCGCTTCGCGGCGGGTGAGCACCTGGGCGACGCGCCCCGAGCGCTTTCTGGTCGTACTTGCCGTCGTCATCGATCAGTGCCTCACGTGCGGGTCGGAATGCGGGAGGGGCGTGCGGCGCGTGACCGCACGCCCCGGTGTTCTCGCTACTTCAGCAGCGGGGCTGCTGCGTCGGATGCGGCCTTGAGCGCCTCCTCCGGCGTCTTCTGACCGAGCAGCGCCGCCTGGATCTCGGGTGACAGCACACCCATCAGGGCACGCGAGCTGGTCGCCAGCTGGCCGACCGTCGTGTCGGGCACGTACTTCTCGACCTCGCCGAGCAGCGGGTCGTCGGCGTAGAGCGGCTCAGTGCTGCTCAGCGCGGAGAAGAACCCCGACTCCAGCAGGTACGGCTTCACGACATCGGCACCGGTGGCGAACTCCGCGAACGCCGCGGCCGCTTCCTGCGACTTCGATCCCTTGAGCACCGAGAGCGAGCCGACCGTGCCGTACGCCACCGACTTCTCCTCGGTCAGGGGTGCGAGCACCCGGATGTTCTCCTCGCCCCAGAACGGCTTGACCTCGGTCACGTTGTTGTTGAACGTGCAGCCGACCTTGCCCTGGGCGAGAGCGGTCTGCTCGAGCGGAACGCTCGTCGTGATCGCCTCGGGGTCGAGGGCGCCCTGTTCGGCGAGGTCGCTGATGAAGGTGAGTGCGCGCTCGCCGGCGTCGCCCGCGAAGCCGACCTCGCCGTCGTCGGTGTACACCTCACCACCCGCCTGCCAGAGCAGCGGGTAGAACGACAGGTTCAACGTCATCTCGGCGGTGGCCGGGTAGTTCAGGACGTGCAGGCCCTTCTCGGTGAACTTGGGCGCCATCTCCCGCACGTCGTCCCACGTCTCGGGGAACTCCGAGACGCCCGCCGCCTCGAAGGCCGCGGCGTTGCACAGCAACGGCATGGCGCTGGTGAGGATCGGAGCCCCCAGCAGATCGCCGTCGATCGTGACGGACTCCTTGACGTTGGGCAGGAGCTCGTTCTGACGCTCCTCGCTGAGCAGATCGTTCAGCGGGACGATGCTCTTCTGGTACGCCGCGAGCTGGTCGGGAATCAGGTAGACGAGGTCGGGTCCCTTCCCCGCGGCAATGGCCGTCTGCAGCGCTTCGTCTCGATTCGCCCAGGGGAAGATCTCGTAGTCGACGTTGATGTTGTCGTTCGCCTTCTCGAACGCGGCGATCGTCTCGTCCCAGAAGTCGCCGTGCACCGCCTCGTCAGCGATGACCGGATACAGCCAGACCGTGAGGTCCTGCTCTCCGGAGGGTGCGTTCGAACCGGATGAACATCCGGCCAGAAGTGCGGCGGCGGCGATGCCCGCAGCGACACCGGTGTACTTGCTGACGCGCATGGTGCTCCTTTGCTGAAACCGTGCAGGGGTAGATGCTTATTATGACACTACGGTTTGATAATTCGTCAACCCCCAAGACCCGCGGACCCATGCTCGCTGCACCGCGACCGAGCCCGCCAATTCAAAAATGGCGTGTGCTATTTTGAGCTACCAAAGACGGCGAAGACGAAAGGCCAGCACATGGTGGTGCCCAGCCAGCTCTCCATCGTGGCTCGCGCTGCCCTGCAGCTTCGCGACGCGGGGCCGGCCACGGTCAACGAGCTCGCTCGCTCGCTCGAGGTCTCGCGCACGTCGGTCGAGAACGCCATCGGAGTCCTGGTCGACACCGGAACGGTCATTGAGGCTCCGGCCCTGAACGGCGGAGGAGCCGGACGCCCCGCACGGCGGTACGGCTTCCACGCGGCCGGCGGCGCGATCGTCGGCGTCGACATCGGCGTCGCCAGCATCCGCGTCGTCGCCGCCGATCTGTCGGGGCAGGTGATCACGCAGCGCACCTACCGCGGCGTCTCGCTGCACGCGGACGGCGCATCGAAGCTCGCAGCCGTCATCCACGACATCCGGGAGACGCTGGTCGCCGCCGAGATCCCGACGTCACGAGTCCGCGCCGTCGGCGTGGCGCTGCCGGGGCTCGTCGACGACGCGGGGCGGCTCACGACCTCGGTCGTCATCCCGGAATGGTCGGGGATCGACATCGGGGCACAGCTGCGCCAGGCGTTCGGATGCCCGGTAGCCGTCGACAACGGCGTGCGCCTGGCCGCGGTCGCCGAGCATCACCTCGGGGTGGCGCAGCTCGTCGATGACGTGATCTATCTCTCTGTCGGCAATCGCCTCTCCATGGGCCTCATCCTCGGTGGCCGTCCCCGGCGCGGCATCCACAACGCCGCGGGCGACATCGGACGCCTCGCCTTTCGCGGACTCAACACGGAAACCGGCCAGATCTCCTGGCGGACCGCGCCGACGGCTGCCGAAGTGTTCGCCCGGGCCCGCGCCGGTGCGCCGGACTCCCAAGCCGAGCTGGATGCCTTCATCGACGAGCTCGCTCACGGCATCGCAACCCTGGTGATGACCGTCGACCCCGCGATGATCGTGATCGGCGGCGGACTGTCGGCGGCGGACGACCAGCTGCTGACGCCCCTCCGCCAGGCACTGCCGCTGCATATCAGGCTGCCCTTCCAGGTGCCGCTGGCCAAGGCGAGGCTCGGCGCCGAGGCGGCGGCGCACGGCGCACTCGTACACGCCTTCCAGAAGCACGCGTCCGAGGTGTACGGCATTGACGGGATGCCGGTGCCGCCGGTCACTCCGCTGCCGCACGAGCACGCCGCGGGCTGAGGCTCTGACTCATCGACTTCGGCAGAGAGGCCAGGAATGCACACGGAAAGGACAGCGACCTCCTGGCGCGAACGCGCCCTCGAGGTCATGCCCGTCGGGTCCAGCACGAACTCGAAAGCGCCGATGCTGCTGCCCGATGAGCCCGAGGTCATCATCCGCGGACGCGGATGCCGCGTCTGGGACGACCGTGGTCGCGAGTTCCTCGACTACCGCAATGCCCTCGGACCGGTCACCCTCGGGTACGCGGATCCGCGTGTCGACACCGCCATCCGCGCACAGCTCGACGACGGCATCCTGTTCGGCCATCCGCACCCGCTCGAGACCACCACCGCCGAGCTGTTCTGCTCGCTGGTGCCCGGCGCCGAAGCCGCGCGGTTCCTGAAGACCGGCGGTGAGGCGCTCGCCGCCGTGGTCCGCATCGCGCGGGCGTACACCGGGCGCGACCACGTCGTGCAGATCGGGTACAACGGATGGCTCAACTCTCTCGCCGCGGGCAGCCGCGTGCTTCCCGCAGCGACATCGGCATCCGTCGCGGGCGTCCCGGCGGCGCTGGCTGCGCTGCACCACGCGGTCGAGTGGGAGGACCGCGGCACCCTCGACGCGGTGTTCGCCGAGTACGGGTCGGACGTCGCCCTGATCCTGGTCGCGGCGGACTACCCGTCCATCCCCGATGCCGACGACTTCTACCGTCACCTGCGCGAACTCGCCGACCGGCACGGCGCGCTGCTCGCCTACGACGAGATGGTCACCGGGTTCCGGGTAGCTCTCGGCGGCATGGCCGAGGCCACCGGCATCCTTCCCGACCTGTCGGTGTTCGGCAAGGGAGTCGCGAATGGGATGCCGCTGTCGGTCTACTGCGGCAGGCGGGAGGTGCTCGCCGTGCTCGACCGCGGCGACGTGGTGGTCTCGTCGACCTACGGCGGCGAGACCCTGTCGCTGGCGGCGGCGACCGCGACCATGACCGCGATGCGCGACGACGATGTGATCGCCCGGCTGCACGCGACGGGCACTGCGCTGCGCGACGGGCTGAACGCGATCTTCGGGTCGGCGGGGCTCGGCATCCGGCTCCGGGGTCACCCCGCATGCCCCCAGTTCGTCGCCGATGACGAGTCGGCGCTGAGCGCCTTCCTGCGCGCGGCGTTCCGCAACGGTCTGTCGTTCTACCGGGTGGTGTACGTGAATGCCGCGCACACCGATGCCGACATCGATGAGACCCTGCGCCGCGCCGTCGCCGCTGTCGAGGAGGTGCGCCGCGCATGACCGGCATCGATGCCCACACGCACCTCGACCGAGGTCGTTTCGATCCCGCGATCTTCGCGCTCGGCGAGCGGCTCGGAATCGATCTGTTCCTGTGCAGCAACATCGGCGGATTCCAGGCGCACCCCGGGCTCGACGAGGTGCGCGAGATGAACCGCGTCCTGGTCGGCGAGCTGCGCCGGCATCCCGAGCACCTGCGCGGCTACTGCTATGTCAACCCGCGGTACGGCCGCGAGAGCCTGGACGACGTGCGTCGCAACGTCGAGGAGCACGGCATGATCGGCATCAAACTGTGGATCGCGACCCTCGCCGACGACCCGCTGTGCGACCCGATCCTCGAGTACGCCGCCGAACATCGCCTCATCGTCCTCGCACACGCCTGGCGCAAGACCGTGGGCCGCTTCCCGTATGAGTCGACGGCGGTCAACATCTCGGCGGCCGCCCGGCGGCATCCACAGGCCCGTTTTCTGATGGCGCACATCGGCGGGCAGGCGGAATCGGCGATCAACACCGTGCGCGACATCCCGAACATCGCCGTCGATACCTCCGGGACGATCATCGGCGCCGATGAGGTCTCGCTCGCGGTTGAACGATTGGGAGCCTCCCGGGTGGTGTTCGGCTCCGATCTACACCATGTCGATCTGGCCGCGAACGTCGGCAAGGTCCTGTCGGCCGACCTCGACCCCGACGAGTCTGCGCGCGTCTTCGGCGGCAACATCGCGCAGTGGCTCGCGGAGGGGGCGGCATGACTGAGCAGGCGCAGGCGATGCTGTTCGAGGACTTCACCGGCCTCGAGGGTGTCGACACGACCTGCCATCTCGGCCAGTGGCCGTACCGGCTCTCGGCGTCCGCCTCGGCGGACGAGTTGCGCGACTATGCCCGATGGTTCGGACTGCGCGCGCTCTGGGTCTCCCACCTCGCTTCGCTGTTCGGTTTCGACACCCGCACCGGCAACGAGGCGGTCCTGCGCGACTGCGGCGACGACCCGCTCTTCCGGGTGTTCGTGGTCATCGACCCCCAGCAGCCGGACTGGCGTCAGGAACTGGCCTGGGCGGCGGATGCCGGCGCGAGCGGCGTCCGCGTCGCTCCGGGCTTCCACCGGTACCCGGTGTCCCGACTCACCGAGGTGATCGACGCGTGTGCGCGGCAGAGGCTTCCCGTGCAGGTGCTCGCTCGCCTCGATGACGCCCGCGTGCGGCATCCGCTCTCCCCCGCCCGAGATCTCGAGGTGCACGCTCTGGCGGATATCGTGCGGGCACGCCCCGAGCACCCGATGGTGCTGAGCGGACTGAACCGGGGGGATGCCGACGAGCTGTCCCGGCACCTGGGCGACGATCTGCCGCCGACCGTTCGGCTCGACATGTGGCACGTCAACGGGCCGACGCATGTCGCCGACCGGCTCGGCGGCGAGCCGCGACGGTGGACGTTCGGCAGCGGGTACCCGATTCAGGCGCCGGAGCCGACGATGCTGCAGCTGATCGCTTCCGGATTGGACGGCGAGGTGAAGCGAGCGATCGCGGGCGGAAACGCGGCGGAGGTGGTCTGCTAGGCGGAGCGGCGCGTTCCGCAACCACCGTGGTGTCCTGCCACCATCGAAACTGCGACGCTCCCGTGGTGGCGCGGCGGTTGGGTGGTGGCGCGCGCCCCCGCCCGCCCCACGGCGCTACGCGGAGTCGGACTTGCGGCGACCCGCCTCGAGCTCGTCACCCGCCGGGCGCTCCTTGTGGCCGCCGAACTGCAGGCGCATCGCCGAGAGCACCTGGTTCGCGAACTGGTCTTCATCGCGAGACGCGAAGCGCTCGAACAGGGATGCCGCGAGCACCGGCACCGGCACCCCGACGTCGACGGCTGCCTTGACCGTCCAGCGGCCCTCGCCGGAATCCGACACTCGGCCGGCAAGCCCGTGCAGCGTGGGGTTCTCGTGCAGCGCGGCGGCGGTCAGGTCCAGCAGCCACGACGAGATCACCGATCCGCGTCGCCACAGCTCGGCGACAGCTGCGGTGTCGATCGGGAACTGGTAGAACTCCGGTTCCTCCAGGGGCGCGACCTCTGCGGAGTG
>JAPSIX010000286.1 GCA_031178475.1 Microbacterium sp.
CCCTCTTCGACGTGCCCGTGGCCGAAACCGAACCACTCGAGCACCTTCTCCGCGCCCTCGAAACACAGATAGGAGCCGCCGAGGATCAGCAGGTACGGCAGCACCCACGGGGCGAAGGCCGTCAGCAGCATCGCCACGGGGATGATGATGAGGAACTTGTTCCCGATCGATCCGAGTGCGATCCGGCCGACGACCGGCAGCTCGCGGGCGGGCGTGATGCCCTGCACGTACTGCGGGGTCACCGCCGCGTCGTCGATGACGACGCCCGCCGCTTTCGATGAGGCCTTGACGGCCGCCGTGAGGATGTCGTCCACAACGGCGAGCAGACCGACGGACATGGGACCTCCTGAAGTGCGGTGGCAGAACACACCAAAGGTACTAGGTGACATTCCCTTTGATCGTGTGCGAACGACTCCCCGTCATCGCTGAGCCGTGAGCTCCGCCGGATCGTCGACGGGGAGCCGGCAGACGAAGGCCCGGCAGTCATACGCGAACCCGTCGGCATCCTTCCCTTCGAACAGGGTGAGTCCGGCGTCGGCGAAAGCCCGCGCCTGCTCCGGAGTGACCACCGCGACGACGTCCGCCTCCGCGCGACGCCCGGCGACGGCGAGGGCACCGTCGAGTTCGGACGTCACCACGACGACCTGGCGCGGCGGCTCGATCAGCCCGGCGGCGACGCGCAACAGCGCGCCGTACGCGAACGGCTGGCTCAGCGCGCGTTCGGCCAGCCGCGCCAGCTGCTGCTCGGCGCGTTCACGATGTCGCTCCCCCGCGCCGAGCCGCCAGGCGGTCAGTGACGCGGAGGCGATAGCGGCGATTCCCGATGGGAGGTCGCCGTCGGTGTCGTCCGATGCACCGGAGATCCCGTGTGCGGCGAGCACCGGGTCGGCCGTCGCGTCCTGCTCGAGCAGATCGAGAGCGGATGCCGCCCAGGCGGCGTCGCCGGATGCCAGGGCGAGGGCGAACAGGCCGTCGGCGAGCAGACCGATGTCGGCGGTGGTCGCCACGGCTTCCGAGGCGATGCCGTCGACCGATGCCCGCACGAGCCGGCCGTCCGCAGACCGGTTGATCTCCAGTACGCGACGGGCGGCCTCGACTGCGGCATCCACCCACCCCTGCTCCCCGAGCATCCCTCCGGCGCGGGCCAGCGCACCGATGGCGAGGCCGTTCCAGCCGGTGATCACCTTGGCGTCCACCTCGGGCGGCGCCAGGCCCGCGCGCTCCTCGGCGGAGCGCCGGTAGTAGCCGCCCTCATCGCGCTTCCCGTCGATCCACGACTCCGAATCCTGCGCGGCGCCGAAACCGCCGGTCAGGCGGCGCAGCACCCCGGTGAGGAAGCCGGCGATGCCGCGGACGACGTCGAGATCCCCCTCGTCGAGGGCGACCTCGAGCAGCAGGGCGTTGTCGGTCAGCATCCGCTCGTAGTGCGGCACGCTCCAGTCGCGCTGGGTGGCGTAGCGGAAGAATCCGCCCTCGACCGGGTCACGCAACTCGGATGCCGCCATCGCGGCGAGCGCGCGGCGCACGGCCGCGGCCGCGTCGACGAGCGGATGCTGCAGGAACCGCAACGTCGTCGCGACGGGGAACTTGGGCGCCCCGCCGAACCCGCCGTACTGCCGGTCCTCGCGTTGCAGGATGCTGGCGGCGGCGGCGCGCAGCGCCTCGGCATCCGGGAGGTCAGACGGCTCGGTCACGGCCGCCGCGGCGAGCGCGCCGGCCACGGCATCCGCTGATTCCACCACCTGGTCGCGCCGCTCGGTCCACGCCTCCCGCACCGCGGCGAGCACGTCGCCGAACGCGGGCATGCCGCCGCGCGCGACGGGCGGCCAGTACGTGCCGGCGTAGAACGCCTTGCCCTCCGGAGTCGCGAAGACGGTGAGCGGCCAGCCGAGATTCTGGGTGAACGCCGAGGCGGCAGCCATGTAGGCGGCGTCGACATCGGGATGCTCCTCCCGATCGACCTTGACGGCGACGAATCCGACGTTGAGCGCCGCTGCGGTGTCGTCATCGGCGAAGGACTCCCGTGCCATGACGTGACACCAGTGACACGTCG
>JAPSIX010000287.1 GCA_031178475.1 Microbacterium sp.
GCCTCCGGCATCGTCGCTGCGCTGCGCCGGGCCGAGGCCGCCCACGGCAACGCCTACGTCATCACCAACGGCGAGCCGCGCGCCGTCGGTGACCTGATGGCCGGCATCTGCCTGGCCGCGGGCGTGCGCCCGCCGCACTTCAGCGTGCCCTCAGGCCTGGCGCGAGTGGCGGGTGCCGCGGTCGAGCGCGTCTGGGCGATCCGGCCGGGTCGGGACGAGCCGCCCATGACGCGCTTCCTCGCCGAGCAGCTCTCCACCGCGCACTGGTTCGACCAGCGGGCCACGCGCCGCGATCTCGACTGGGCGCCAACCGTCTCGATCGATGAGGGCCTTCGCCGCCTCGCGGCCCACTACGGGCGCTGACCGCAGCGCCCCGCTCAGCCGTCGTCCGCCAGCAACCCGTCCGCAACACCCGGCAGCAGATGCGCCGCGAGCACCGTCGTGACCGCACGGGCGACGGTGGCGCGCAGGGGGTTCGGCACGACCCAGGCGCCCCCCGTGTTTCGCATCAGGAACCCTGCCTGCTCCATAACCTCCATGCGGTCCGTCGTCATGTAGTCGTCGTACCGCCAATCGACCGGCTCCGCCCCGTCGCCCAGTGCCTCCCCCACTCGCGCCACCATGGCCGAGACCGCATCGCGCTCGGCCTCGTCTTCGGGGTCGTAGGAGTAGGAGTCCGCCATGATCGATGCGGCAACCATCCCGGCCAAGAATTCCGTGGCTTTGAAAGAGGCGGTGATCTCGGACGGTGAGCTGCCGCGCCACTCCGACGCGTTCTCGCCGGGCCGCACGCGTGTTGCCGTCAGCTCGGTCACCCCGGCAAGGCGCAGGGCCGTCCACCACGCCGTGAGAAGCGGCTCCTCGCTCATTGACATCACGTAGACCGTGTCTTGCGTGTACGGCGTACGCTTGCTCACCCCTACTGCCGAGACGCCGATCATCGCAGCCACCTCCTGGATGTCCTGCCGGCGCACGCCGCCGGCAGCGGTGATCGGGCGCCCCGAGCCCAGCCAGTCCAGCAGCGGCCCGACCCCGCGCACGATGCTGAGCTGCTCGAGCGCTGCCCGCCGCTCCGCCTCGGGAATCGTCTGCGCACTCATCAACGCCTCGCGCAGCGCGGGGGGTTCCTCGAGACCGACGTCGAACACATCCTCGAGCGCAGCGTGCACACGCTGCCAGTCCGAAGGATGCCCGGCCGAGTCGATCCGGAAGCCGACATAGTCGTATAGCGTCTCCAGCGCATTGTCGATCGCGCCTTCGGCGTCGTCCACCTCCAGCTCGGCATCGGACAGCAGGTCGACCATCGCCTCGACGTCGTCGGGAACGTGCAGGTCGAACTCGCCGTCCGCCGCGACGCGCTGCAGCGTACGGAACATCTGCATCTCGACGTCGACGCTGGGCGCCGCGATCACGCTCTGCCCGCCCAGCCACGTCTGGAAGGCGAGCGCCAGGTCTTCGCCGCGATCGGTCGCCGCTTCCGATGCACGACGGAACGCCGACCCGCTCGGCGAGGCCGGCAGCACAGCATCCGCCCCACCTTCATCGGAAAGGACGGATGCCGCAAGATCGGCCGCATCCCGGCCGCTCACGGTGGCCTCGGCGAGCACCGACGCGGCCACCGCCAGTGCCGCACCGGCCATGACCTGCTGACCGTTATGACGCACGATCAAGCTGTCGAGAGAGTCGAAGGCGCGCCCCTTGTTCGACAGCGGAACGATATCGCGCGCCGCGTTCAGCGCCGCCTTGTCGGGCCAGGAGGGAACGCGCATCCGCATCCGCGCGGATGCCAATGCCGGATCGGTGTGCCGAGTATCGAGCAGCCCGAGCGCGACGCCGATGACATGCGAGATCGCCGGCATCGTGTCGGTCTCATCGATCGGCACGCCGCCGAGGATCGCGTCGGCGAGAACCTGGTCGTCATCCGCGATGGCGGTCGTGAACAGGCGCAACACGGACAGCGCCAACGAGCGGTGCACGCCCACCGGGGTGAACAGGGTGAGGTTATGACGCTCGGTCGCGCGCGCGAGGGCGGCGTTCACCGTGTCGAGATCG
>JAPSIX010000079.1 GCA_031178475.1 Microbacterium sp.
ACGAACGCGCCGGCTCCCCACGAGCCGAACCCGACCAGCCTCGCCAGGAATGCGTACACCGGCATGAACGCCCACGCATTCTCGGCGACGTCGCCGCCCTCTGTGCGCGGCAGCTCGGCGGGGTAGCCGTACACGGCAACGGTCCAGTACCACTGCGCATCCCAGCCGAGCGCGAAGTCCGCAAGCGACGGGTCGGCGCCGAACCGCGACAGCGACGTGGACTGTGCAGCGGCGAGCACGAAGAACACCGTGGTCACCAGGCGCGACAGCAGGTAGATGGTCGCGATTCGGGCGACGACGGGCATCCGCACCCAGAGGCGGAGCGCGGGGATCAGGCTCCGCTGAGCCACGCGCGCAGCCCGCGTTCGACGTCCTCGATCTGCGAGAGCGGCACCCGCTCCTCGTCGTGATGCGCGAGGTGCGGGTCGCCGGGGCCGTAGTTCACCGCCGGCACACCCAGGGCGGAGAACCGCGCCACGTCCGTCCAGCCGTACTTCGGCCTCGCCTCGGCGCCCACCGCCGCGAGGAACTGCTGCGCGATCGGGGCGTCCAGACCAGGACGAGCGCCGTCCGCAGCATCCGTGATCTCGACGTCGAAACCGGCCAGCACCGACCGCACGTGAGCTTCGGCGTCGGCGATACTGCGGCTGGGCGCGAACCGGTAGTTCACCTCGATCTCGCACAGGTCGGGGATGACGTTGCCCGCGACACCTCCGGTGATGCGCACCGCGTTGAGGCCCTCCCGGTAGCCGAGGCCTTCGACAGCGATCTCACGCGCTCGGTACTCGGCGAGCCGAGCGAGGATCGGGGCGGCACCGTGGATGGCGTTCTCGCCCACCCAGGAGCGTGCGCTGTGCGCCCGCACACCGCGGGTGCGGACGATCGCGCGCAGCGTGCCGTTGCAGCCGCCCTCCACCTGCCCGTTCGAGGGCTCGCCAAGGATGGCGAAGTCGGCCTGGAACAGGTCGGGGCGCTCAGCGGCGAGCAGCCCGAGACCGTTCTTCGCCGCCTCGACCTCTTCGTTGTCGTACCACATCCAGGTGATGTCGGCGATGGGCACGGTCAGTTCGACGGCGAGCTTGAGCTGCACCGCCACGCCCGCCTTCATGTCGACCGTGCCCCTGCCCCAGAGGAACTCCTCGCCGTCCATCGCGATCCGGCGGGTGGGCACGTTGCCGTTGATCGGCACCGTGTCGATGTGCCCGGCGATCACCACCCGCTGCGGACGCCCCAGGTTCGTGCGCGCCACCACGGTGTTGCCGTGACGGATGACCTCGAGGTGGTCGTGGCCGCGCACCGCCGCCTCGATCTCGTCGGCGAGGCGCCCCTCCGCCCCGGAGACGCTCGGGATGTCGCAGATCGTGCGCGTGATGTCGAGCGAGGACGCAGTGAGGTCGAGCAGCATGACCCCCAGCCTATCGGCGGGCGCGACTCCGCTATTTTGGAGGGATGAGCACTGAGCGCACCGTCTGGGGTATCGGCCTGTCCACGATCGCGGGAGACGGCACCGTCCTCGACGCCTGGTATCCCGAGATCGGCTTCGGGGAGCCGAACCCCGAGGACGCCGCTTCGGCCGCCGACACATGGCGCGCCCTGGCCGAACCCGATGAACGGCGCAACGTGAACACGGAGCTCGTGCAGCTCTCGATCGACCTGGATGCCGCGGTGGCATCGACCGCGGACGCGTACCTGCGTCTGCACGCCCTGTCTCGCCTGCTGGTCAAGCCGAACGAGCTGAACCTGGACGGCATCTTCGGACACCTGCCCACCGTCGCCTGGACTAACGCCGGCCCGATGCTGCCGACGGATGCCGCACGGCTGCGCCCGATGCTGCAGCGCTACGGCATCCAGGTGCAGGGGCTGGACAAGTTCCCGCGCCTGACCGACTACGTCCAGCCGGAGGGCGTCCGCATCGGCGACGCCGCGCGGGTGCGCCTGGGCGCGCACCTCTCCCCCGGCACGACCGTCATGCACGAGGGCTTCGTGAACTTCAACGCCGGCACGCTCGGCGCGTCGATGGTCGAGGGCCGCATCTCGCAGGGCGTCGTCGTCGGCGACGGCAGCGACATCGGCGGCGGTGCCTCCATCATGGGCACCCTCTCCGGGGGCGGTCAGCACCGCATCTCGATCGGTTCGCGCACCCTGCTCGGCGCGAACGCCGGCCTCGGCATCTCCCTCGGTGACGACTGCATCGTCGAGGCGGGCCTGTACGTCACCGCCGGTTCCAAGGTGGTGCTCGTCGACGCGCCGGACACCGCGGACGGCGCACGCCCCACGGTGAAAGCCGCCGAGCTCTCCGGGCGGGACGGCATCCTGTTCCGGCGCAACTCGGTCACCGGCGCGATCGAGGCCACGCAGCGCGAGGGCGTGGGCGTGACGCTCAACGAGGTCCTGCACGCCTGACATCCCGCAGCACCGGGGCCGCTCAGCCTGCCGGCATCCGGCCGTGCTACTGTCATGAGGTCGCTCCCCGTCACAGGTGGGGCGCCTGCGTCGTCGAACGCTCCCGCGCCGTCCACCGGCCGCGATCATCTCGAACGGCGAACCGATGCGCGAACCCGCGCCGTCGCCCACCCTTCCCGCACGACCGCTCACTGCGCGTGCCCTTTGGAGCTGCACCCATGACTTCCTTCCTCGACCTCGGCGTGCCCGCCGCCCTCGCCTCCGTGCTCGCCGCGGACGGCAAGACCGAGGCGTTCGCCATCCAGCGCGACACGCTGCCCGACTCGCTCGCCGGGCGCGACCTGCTCGGCCGCGGCCGCACCGGCAGCGGCAAGACCATCGCCTTCGCCCTGCCCCTCGTCGCGCGCCTCGCCGCGTCGGACTCCTCCCGCCGCCCCGGTCGCCCGCGCGGCCTGGTGCTGGCCCCCACCCGTGAGCTCGCGACGCAGATCGCCGCGACCATCTCCCCCCTCGCCGCCAAGGTGGGCCTGCGCGTGACGACTGTGTTCGGTGGCGTGAGCCAGCGCCCGCAGGAGCAGGCGATGCGCTCCGGCGTCGACATCGTCGTGGCCTGCCCGGGCCGCCTCGAAGACCTCATGAAGCAGAAGGTCGTCGCGCTGGATGCCGTCGAGATCACCGTCCTCGACGAGGCCGACCACATGGCCGACCTCGGATTCCTGCCCGGCGTCACCCGCATCCTCACCGCCACCCCCGCCGGCGGTCAGCGTCTGCTGTTCAGCGCCACCCTCGACCGCGGCATCGACTCGCTCGCCAAGCGGTTCCTGCGCAACCCGGTCAGCCACGAGGTCGACGAGGAGAGCGTGCCGGTCGGCGAGATGACCCACCGCGTGCTGCTCGCCGCGGGCGCCGACGCGAAGAAGCAGCTCGTGCAGGACCTCGCGTCCGGCACCGGCCGTCGCATCCTGTTCACGCGCACGAAGCACCAGGCCAAGAAGCTGGCCAAGCAGCTCACGGCATCCGGCATCCCGTCGGTCGACCTGCACGGCAACCTGGGTCAGAACGCCCGCGAGCGCAACCTCGCCGCCTTCGGCGCCGACCCGGCCGCTGGCGGCGTGCGAGTCCTCGTCGCCACCGATGTCGCCGCGCGCGGCGTGCACGTGGATGACGTCGAGCTCGTCGTGCACGTCGACCCGCCCGTCGAGCACAAGGCGTACCTGCACCGCTCGGGCCGCACCGCCCGTGCCGGTGCTGCGGGCACCGTCGTCACCGTGGTGACGCCCGAGCAGCGCCGTGACGTGAAGGATCTGCTCCGCAAGGCGCAGATCACTGCACCGCTCGAGGATGCCAGTGACGCGATCGTGCAGCAGCTGGTCGGCGAGCGCGCCGCGCACGTCCGCCCCGCTCCGGTCGCTGCGCCCCAGCAGCGCCAGCAGGCGTCGACTTCCCGTCCCGCAGCCGGCGGATCGTCGTCGTCGTCGCGTCGCCGCCGTCCGCGCGGACAGGGCGCCGGCTCAGCGACCGGTCAGGCCGGATCGCAGCACGCCGGCCGTTCGACCGCTCGCGCCGTGCACACCACGCAGTCGCCTGCGGGCCGCACCGCCGGCACACGGGATCACGACGCGCAGCGTCCGGCCCGTCACGAGTCCCGCCCGCAGGGCTCGCGCCGCGCCACCCGCCCGCAAGGACACTGACGCGCAACGCAGAACGGCATCCGCCCCGCTTCGTCGGTGGGGCGGATGCCGTTCTGTATGCCTCAGCGTCCGGAGGGGTAAGCCCGCTCCTGCGCGCCGACGTACAGCTGCTGGGGGCGGCCGATCTTCGTCTGCGGGTCGAGCTGCAGCTCCCGCCACTGCGCCAGCCATCCGGGCAGGCGTCCGATGGCGAACAGCACGGTGAACATGCGCGTGGGGAAACCCATCGCCTTGTAGATCACGCCGGTGTAGAAGTCGACGTTCGGGTAGAGGCGGCGCTCCTTGAAGTAGTCGTCCGCGAGGGCGATCTCCTCGAGCTCCTTCGCCAGGTCCAGCAGCGGGTCTGTGACGCCCAGCTCGGAGAGCACCTCGTCGGCGGCCTCCTTGACGAGCTTCGCGCGGGGGTCGTAGTTCTTGTAGACCCGATGGCCGAAGCCCATCAGCTTGACGCCCTCCTCCTTGTTCTTCACCCGCTCGACGAACCGCTGCACGCTCTGACCCGATTCGCGGATCTGCCCGAGCATGGTCAGCACGGCCTCGTTCGCACCGCCGTGCAGCGGGCCGGAGAGCGCCTGGATGCCGGCGGAGATCGAGGCGAACTGGTTGGCGCCGGTGGAGCCCACCAGGCGCACCGTCGAGGTGGACGCGTTCTGCTCGTGGTCCTCGTGCAGCATCAGCAGCAGCTCGAGAGCCTTCGACATGACCGGGTTCACCTGGTACGGCTCGCTGTGCACGCCGAAGTTGAGCTTGAGGAAATTGTCGACGAAGCTCAGCGAGTTGTCGGGGTACAGGAAGGCCTGGCCGACGCTCTTCTTGTGAGCGTAGGCGGCGATGACCGGCAGCTTCGCGAGCATGCGCACCATGTTCAGCTCGACGTGCTCGGGGTTGTTCGGGTCGGTCTGGCCCTCGTAGTAGGTCGACAGCGCAGCGACGGCGGACGAGAGCACGGCCATCGGGTGCGCGGTGTGCGGCAGCGCGGAGAAGAAGTGCTTGAGGTCCTCGTGCAGCAGTGTGTGGCGGCGAACTCGCTCGTCGAAGTCGGCAAGCTCCGTGGCGGTCGGCAGCTCGCCGTAGATGAGCAGCCAGGCGACTTCGAGATAGCTGCAGTTCTTGGCGATCTGCTCGATGGGGTAGCCCCGGTAGCGCAGGATCCCCTTGTCGCCGTCGATGAACGTGATCGCGGACTTCGTGGACGCCGTGTTGACGAACCCGTAGTCCAGACCCGTGTAGCCGGTCTGCCGCGTGAGGGTCGAGAAGTCGATGCTGTCCACGCCGCTCGTGCCCCGCAGGACCGGGAACTCGGCGTTCGTACCGCCGATCGAGAGAGTGGCCTTGTCCGGCTGACCTGCGCTCACGCGTACCTCCTGCGTTGTGCCGTTGGGGACGATGTCCGGCGCGCAGCGCCGGGGCCGGGTCTCGACCGCATCGCGTGTACAGCCTAGTCGGGCGTCCGGCCTACTGTGACATCGGCCAAGAGATCGCCGGAACTATCGGCGGTTCACCACAGAGTCGCCCTGGCTCATCGCGCGACGTCGTTCAGACGTGCGGCGGCCTGCTCGACGCGCTCCAGCGGAGCAGTCAGCGCGAGGCGGACGTGCTGGCCGGAGTGCTCTCCGTAGAAGTGGCCTGGTCCGGCCAGGATGCCGAGATCGGAGAGCCTCTGCAGAGAGTCCCAGGCGTCCCGGTCCTCGGTCGCCCACAGGTACAGACCGGCCTCCGAGCCGTCGATGCGGAAGCCGGCGGACTCCAGCGCGGGCTTGAGCACCTGCCGCCGCTGCCGGTACAGCTGCTTCTGCGCGGCGACGTGCTCCTCGTCGCCGAGCGCCGCGGCCATGGCGTGCTGCACGGGAGCCGGCGGCATGAGTCCGAGGTGCTTGCGTGCGGCGAGCAGCGCGGCGACAACCTGCGAACATCCGGCGACGAACGCGGCGCGATAGCCGGCGAGGTTCGACTGCTTGCTGAGCGAGTACACGCTGAGCAGCCCCGATCGGGTGCCGCCGGTCACCCGCGGGTCGAGCACCGACGGCACCCGCTCCTCGGCCCAGCGCCCCTCCCAGCCGAGCTCGGCGTAGCACTCGTCGCTCGCCAGCACAGCACCCAGCTCGCGCGCCCGGCGGACCGCGACCGCGAGCTCCTCGACGGTCCACGTGCGGCCGTCGGGGTTGCCCGGGCTGTTGATCCAGACGAGCTTGGCGCCCTCCGGCCACTCCGCGGGATCGTCGGCGGCGAACGGGGTCGCCCCTGCCACGGTCGCACCGACGGCATAGGTGGGGTACGCGACCCGTGGATGCACCACGATGTCGCCCTCGGTGAGGCCCAGCAGTGTCGGCAGCAGTGCGACGAGCTCTTTCGACCCGATGGTGGGCAGCACGTTCTCCGGAGTCAGGTCGGGCACACCGCGACGACGCGCGTACCACTCGACGATGGCCTCGCGCAGCGCGGGAGAGCCGACCGTCGCGGGATAGGAGTGCGCGTCGGTCGCCTCGGCGAGCGCCCGTCGCACGACATCCGGGGTGGGGTCGATGGGCGAGCCCACCGACAGGTCGACGAGGCCGCCGGGATGCTGTGCGGCGCGCTCCCGGTAGGGCTCCACCGCGTCCCACGGGTACGCGGCGAGGTCGAGAACGCCCATCTACTCGCCCTGTGGGGGAAGCGCGGCGATGATCGGGTGGTCGTGGTGGATGACGCCGACCTTGGCTGCACCGCCGGGCGAGCCGATCTCCTCGAAGAACTCGACGTTGGCCTTGTAGTAGTCGGACCACTCCTCGGGCAGGTCATCCTCGTAGTAGATCGCCTCCACCGGACACACCGGCTCACAGGCTCCGCAGTCCACGCACTCGTCGGGGTGGATGTACAGCGACCTCTCCCCCTCGTAGATGCAGTCGACGGGGCACTCGTCGATGCAGGCACGATCCTTCACATCGACGCAGGGAAGAGCGATCACATACGTCACCGCTTCAGTCTACGTGGCGTGTGGGCTCCCGGTCTTCGGCGGCACCCGCGCCCAGGCGCGACATGTCCGGCCATGCGACGACGAGAATCGTGATGCCGGCGGCCAGGTACATCCAGATGTTCCCGAGCGGCGTGTTCGGCACCACCACCGACCCGCCTGGTCCGCGCTGCGAGATGAGGAAGATCAGCGCGAGCATCCCGAGGCCGGCCGCGAGCGCGGCCCAGCGGTCGCCGGTGAGGGTTCGCAGGGAGATGAGCAGCGCCGCGCACGCGATCCCGCCGACGATCAGCCCGACCGGAACGGGCCCCCACAGGAAGCTGTGCGCGATCGTCGCGGCGATCCCGTAGACGCCGCCGACGACGGCGGCCGCCAGCCAGGAGAGACCGCGGGAGATCGAGGAGGGCACCGAATCAGCCTAGTGGGCCGCTGAACGGCTCAGGCAGCCCACCCTGCCAGCCGCAGCAGGGCGGCGACCGCCGCGGCGGCGATCACGACGACGAGGAAGGACTGCCGCATCCACAGCAGCCCGGCGGCGACCAGCACGGCCGGCAGGCGGGCGTCCACCACCACGGCCTGCCCCGAGCCGAGCGTCTGCACGGCCACGAGCGCCGAGAGCAATGCCACGGTGAGCAGATCGGCGATGCGCGCGGGCCTCGGCGCCTCCATCACCTCGCCGGGGATCAGATAGCCGAAGGCCTTGAGCGCGACGCACACGCACGCTGCGAGCAGCACCGCGCTCCACACGCTCATCGGGCCGCTCCCGGTCGCGATCCGGCTCGGTCCTCGAGCCAGTTGTACCAGCCGACCACGACCGCGACGACCGCGGCGACGAGCACGGGCAGCCCTGGCATCAACGCCGGGGTGAGGCTGGCAGCGATGACCGCGGCCGCGACGCCGACCACGACCGCCTGGCGCCTGCGCAGCCGCGGCCAGAGCAGCGCCAGGAAGGCCGCCGCGGCGGCCGCGTCGAGTCCCCATGCGCGCGGCCCGCCCACCTGGTCCAGCACGTCGCCGAGCAGTGCGCCGGCGAGGGTGGTCAGGTTCCACCCGACGTAGATGCCGATCCCCGTCACCCAGAAGCCGAGCCGCCCGAGACGGGGGTCGTCCTGCGCGATCGCCACGGCGGTGGACTCGTCGATGGTGAAATGGGCAGCGACGGCGCGGCG
The DNA here is from genome assembly GCA_031178475.1 of Microbacterium sp. Lineage (GTDB taxonomy): Bacteria > Actinomycetota > Actinomycetes > Actinomycetales > Microbacteriaceae > Microbacterium. The sequence goes on from JAPSIX010000079.1 coordinate 8,214, forward strand.
CCGGAACCCGGTGCCGATGATCGGCGACATCCGCATCCCGTATGCGAGATTGCGCACGCCGAGCAGCCCGGCCGAGGCGATCGCCGAGGGCAGCGCGGAGAGGCCGCCCGC
>JAPSIX010000288.1 GCA_031178475.1 Microbacterium sp.
GACGCCGGCATCGCCGGGCGCGGTGAGTTCGACGTCGCCCTCCGGCACGGTCACCTCGCCCTGCTCCACGGCGCCGCCCGCTCCCACCCAGGCCGACCAGCCGCCGTCGAGCACCCGCACGTCGGCCAGCCCGGCACGGTGCAGCGCCCACCAGGCGCGCGACGCCGACAGCATCCGATGGTCGTCGTAGACCACGACGGGAACGCCGTTTCGCACACCCCAGCGCCGGGCGGCGCGGGCGAGCTGCTCGTCGTCGGGAAGCGGGTGCCGACCCTCGTGCGGTTCGCCATGGCGGGACAGGTCGCGTTCGACGTCGACGAAGACGGCCCCCGGGATGTGCCCGGCGAGGTACTGCTCGTAACCGTCGTCGCGGCCCAGCTGCCACCGGGCGTCGAGGACGTGCACCTCGCCGAGTCGCCGCCGGAGCTCATCGACCTGGATCAACGGATTCATCTCTGCTGCCTCCCCCTGTCAGGGCAGCGTGTGCCCGGCTGCACGGAACAGCTCGTACCATTCCGCACGGGACAGGATGATGTCGGCTCCGGCCGCGGCCTCGCGCACCCGTTCGGGTGTCGTGGTGCCGAGCACGACCTGCATGCCGGCCGGGTGCCGGGTGATCCAGGCGGTGGCGATACCGGTCGGCGTCACCCCGTGCTCATCCGCGAGGCGGTCGATCACGGCGTTGAGTTCGGGGTAGTCGGGGTTGCCGAGGAAGACGCCGTTGAAGAATCCGGCCTGATACGGCGACCACGCCTGGATCGTGATGCCGTTGATGCGGCAGTACTCGACGATGCCTCCGCCGTCGCGGACCACGCTCTGCTCCTCCGCCGCCATGTTCGCCGCCACCGGCTGGGCGATGATCGGCGCGTGCGTGATCGACAGCTGCAGCTGGTTGGCGACGAGGGGCTGGCTGACCGCGGTGCGCAGCAGATCGATCTGCCGCGGGGTGTGATTCGAGACGCCGAACGCCCGCACTTTGCCGGATGCCGCCAGCTCGTCGAACGCACGCGCCACCTCGTCAGGTTCGACGAGCGCGTCGGGCCGGTGCAGAAGCAGCACGTCGATGTAGTCGGTGCGCAGCGCCTTCAGGGAGCCGTCGACCTGGCGCAGGATGTGCTCGTACGAGAAGTCGAACATGCCGGCGTCGGGCACGATGCCGCACTTGGTCTGCAGCACGATCTCGGCCCGCTCCGCAGGGGTCAGCTGCAGGGCCGACGCGAAGCGGTCCTCGCAGACGTGCATGGCACCGCCGTAGATGTCGGCATGGTCGAAGAAGTCGATGCCCGACTCGCGCACCGCCTGATAGAGCGTTCGGATCTCGGCATCCGTCTTCTCGGTGATCCGCATCATTCCGGCGATCACCGCCGGCGCCGTCTCCGCGCCGAACGAAACTGTCTTCATCGCTGCCTCCTGTGTCGGATCCACGCTATCGCGCTGATTGAATGACGGGATGGCGTTTCTCGTTCCCCCTGCCCCCATCACGCTGACCGGCCGGCTCGTCGAACTGCGACCTCTGGCCCGCGAACATCGCGACGGGCTGGTCGACGCGGTGGCCGAGGGCGACCTGTGGCAGACCGCCTGGTACACCTCGGTACCGGCTCCCGACGGCGTGGCAGCCGAGATCGACCGCCGACTGTCGCTGCTCGAGAAGGGTGAGATGGTGCCGTTCACCGCCTTCGACGCCGCTGGCCGCATCATCGGCATGACCACGTACTACGAGATGCTGCCAGACGTGCCGAGGCTGCACATCGGCTACACCTGGAACCGTCCCTCCGCGCACGCAACCGGCACGAACGCCGAGTCGAAGCTCCTGCTGATGCGTCACGCGTTCGAAACCCTGGGCGTGTACCGCGTCGGGTTCACGACGCAGTGGGTGAACTTCCAGTCCCGCGCCGCGATCGAGCGCCTCGGCGCCAAGCAGGACGGTGTCATGCGGGCGGTCAGCCGCTACCGCAACGGCGCACTGCGCGACAGCGTGGAGTACTCCGTCCTCGAGCCGGAGTGGCCCGCTGTGCGGGCGAACCTGGAAGCGCG
>JAPSIX010000289.1 GCA_031178475.1 Microbacterium sp.
ATTCAGGCCGTCGCAGTCCCACTGGATGCGCACGCGTCGTGCGGTACCGTCGCCGACGATCGCGAGGACCGAGTTCCGCACGATCGCCCTCGCCGCCCGTGCCACCTCGCCGGGCAGTGCGCGGCCGGAGGCCGGGGGCTCGACGAACTGCACGTCCAGGTCGCCGAAACGTTCGAGGGGGCGCAGGTCCGACTGCAGGCGCGCAAACGCACCGACCACCGGCTCCAGAACCGTGTCGCGCTGCTGATCGTTCGTCACCCGTAGCTGCACCAGCGCGGCGGCCGCAGCGTCGATCGCCATCGTGCGCGCGGGGCGGTCATCGAGACGTGATGAGCGGAGAATCGCGAGCAGCGACTCGAGCGTGACCGCGTGGCGGTCGGACAGTTCGGTGAGGGCACGCGCATGGTCCTGCTGCAGGCGGCGGATGCTCGGAGACGAGAGGGAGTGCTGTGCGAAGTCGTCGGTCACCTAGCCATCATGACCTACCCACCATTTCGGGTGGGGCCAACGGTGCAATCGGGTGGGGGCACGGGAGGCCGCCGACGCCCAGGATTGCGGTATGGAATTGATGGAAGCAGGCGTGGGGCACTCCCTCGATCTGATCGCAGGCGAGCTGACCGACATGGCCGTGCGCGTGGTCCGCGATGACCCGATGACGCTCGGGCGAGTGTCCGACGTGGTGGCGGAGTCCCCGCGGATCTTCGTGCTCGGCGCCGGACGTTCCGGCCTGGCGCTGCAGATGACCGCGATGCGGCTGATGCATCTCGGACTCTCGGTCCACGTGGTCGGCGAGGTCACGACACCGGCGATCACCTCAGGCGATCTGCTGCTGGTGGCGAGCGGGTCCGGCAGGACGTCGGGCATCGTTCGCGCCGCGACGACCGCCGTGGAAGTCGGTGCCCGCGTCGTCGCGATCACCACGGATGCTGCCTCTCCGCTGGCACGCCTGGCCGATGGCACCACGATCGTCGTTCCCGCCGCGGCCAAGCTCGACCGCTCCGGGAGCGCGTCGTCGCAGTACGCAGGGAGCCTCTTCGAGCAGGCTGTCGTGGTGATCGGCGACGCCCTCTTCCACGCTCTCTGGGCACGGAGCGGCCAGGACGCCGACGCCCTCTGGCCCCGACACTCGAACCTCGAATGATCACAGAAAACGAAAGGCCCGCTATGAAACTGCAATTCGCCATGGACACGCTGTCCACGGAGTCCGCCCTTGAACTCGCCGCTGCAGCGGCACCGTACGTCGACATCCTCGAACTCGGCACGCCGTTGATCAAGAGTGCAGGTCTGAGCGCCATCACTGCGGTCAAGCAGGCGCACCCGGACAAGATCGTCTTCGCAGATCTGAAGACGATGGACGCCGGTGAACTGGAGGCCGAAATCGCCTTCGCCGCAGGAGCCGACCTCGTCACAGTGCTCGGAAGCGCTGGCGACAGCACCATCACCGGGGCTGTGAAGGCCGCGAAGAAGCATGGCAAGGGAATCGTCGTCGACCTCATCGGAGTCGCCGACAAGCCCACGCGCGCGAAGCAGGTCGTCGCACTCGGCGCCGACTTCGTCGAGATGCACGCGGGACTGGACGAGCAGGCCGAAGCCGGCTTCACCTTCGAGTCGCTGCTCCGCGACGGCGAGGCATCCGGCGTGCCGTTCTCAGTCGCGGGTGGCGTCAACAGCTCGAGCATCGGCGCTGTTCAGGACTCCGGCGCTCGGGTGGCCGTCGCGGGCAGCGCGATCTACAGCGCCCCCGACGTCGGCGCTGCGGCAGCAGCGCTCCGCGCGGCTATCGTCTGAGGCGCGGCCTCGAAGGCAGGGGGTGGACGAGTCGCTCATGGCGGATCGTCCACCCCCTTTCGTCGTCACGTACCGCACCCGCGCCCGCGCGCATGGGACCCTCTTCAGCTCCATGCGCCGTACGATCGTGCGCGTGTCGCCGCGCGAGACCACCCGTCGGCTTGGTGACCGTGATCCGCTCAGCGCCGCACGTTGCCGTTCGAGCAGGTGAGCTGCGCGGCCGAGTTGCCCTTGATCGAC
>JAPSIX010000290.1 GCA_031178475.1 Microbacterium sp.
CCATTCGACGTCGTTGCCGCCGCGCTTGACCACGAGCACGTGCTCGACGGTCTGCTGCTCGCCGTCGCCGCGATCGCTCAGCGCCTGATCGACGGCAGGCTTCAGCGGCGACACCTTTCCCTTGCGGTAGCCGCCGTCGGCGGTGATGACCAGTTTGGCGCCGGCGTCGTCGATGCGCGAGCGCAGGCTGTCGGCACTGAACCCGCCGAAGACCACCGAGTGGATGGCCCCCAGCCGTGCGACGGCGAGCATCGAGACCACTGCCTCGGGGATCATCGGCAGGTAGATGGCGACGCGGTCGCCCGCGCCGACGCCGAGGTCCTGCAGCACGTTGGTGGCGCGTTTGACCTCCTCGGTGAGCTCGGCGTACGTGATCCGGCGCTCGTCGCCCGGCTCGCCCTCCCAGAGGATCGCGACTCGGTCGCCGTTGCCGGCTTCGACGTGCCGATCGAGGCAGTTGTACGCGACGTTCAGCTCGCCGTCGTCGAACCACTGCGCGAACGGTGGGTTGGACCAGTCCAGCACGCGGGTGAACGGCTTATGCCAGTGCAGCAGCTCTCGAGCCTGCTCGCCCCAGAACCCCTCACGGTCGGCGGCCGCGCGCTCGTACAGTGCGGGGTCGTCGATGGTCTGGTCGACGAACTCGGGCGAGGGCGGGAACTGCCGGGACTCGTCGAGGAGATGATCGATCTGGCTGCTCATGGCTTCTCGCTCCTTTGCGCAAACATGGGGCCGCTTCGGGCGCGACCGTGACACCTGGAATCTAACCATGCCGCCGGCGGGGGCATACCGTCGAAAGTCGGTAGTGCGCCCGGGTTTGGCGCCCGCGGGCCGGGTGCATACACTGACCTCAGCCGAAATCGCATTTTCCGGCTTCTGCGTGCCCGATTCCCCCCGATCCGGGCCCGCACCTGGGCGGCACCTCATTCCCCCCGTGAGGTGCCGCCCGTCTCTGTCTCGGGTGGGTTGCGCGGGGTCTCGGGTGGGTCGCGCGGGCCCCGTTCGCTCTGCACGACCATCGGATGCTGTGGGTTGTGCACAGTCCATGGCACCGGGCCCGAGCCGACTCGCCGGCCCGACATAACGTCGTCGGCATGGCTGATCCCTTCGTGCTCCGGCCCCGCGTGGGCGCCGCTCGCGATGCCGACGCGGAGCGTGCCCTGACGCTCGATCCGGCCTTCGGCCCGCTTGCCGAGTACGCAGGCGACGAGCGCGTCACCGACCTGTTCGTGAACGGTGCTGATGGCCTGTTCGTCGACCGCGGGCACGGTACGGAACGGGTCCACCAGTGGCGAGCTTCTGAGCGCGAGGTGCGCGACCTCGCCGTCGCGCTCGTCGCCGCCGGCGGTCGGCACCTCGACGACCAATCGCCGTGCGTGGACGTGCGCCTCGACTCCGGCATCCGGGTTCACGCCGTGCTCGCACCGGTCTCGACCTCCGGTACAGCCCTGTCGATCCGCATCCCGCGTGTGCTGGGTGCCGATCTCGCTGCCCTCGCGGCGACCGGGAGCTTCGCAGCGGCGCAGCGTGCGTGGTTGGAGGATTTGGTCGCCGAACGGGCGAATCTGCTCATCACCGGCGGCACCGGCACCGGCAAGACGACGCTGCTCGCGGCCCTGCTTTCGACGGTGCCGGCGACGGAGCGGATCGTCACCATCGAGGATGTCGCCGAGCTGCGCCCCCGGCATCCGCATCACGTGTCACTCGAGGCCCGGCAGGCGAACCTCGAAGGCGCCGGGCGGATCACGCTTGCGATGCTCGTCCGCGAATCGCTGCGGATGCGGCCCGACCGGCTGGTGGTCGGGGAGTGCCGGGGCGAGGAGGTGCGCGAGCTGCTGACGGCGCTGAACACCGGACACGACGGCGGCGCGGGAACCCTGCACGCCAGCGGTTTGGCCGACGTGCCGGCGCGGATGGAGGCACTCGGCGCCCTCGCCGGAATGGACGCGCCTGCACTGGCGAGGCAGACGGTCAGCGCGTTCACCGTCGTGCTGCATCTGACGCGCACACCCGAGGGTCA
>JAPSIX010000291.1 GCA_031178475.1 Microbacterium sp.
CAGCGTTCTAGGTGGATCGCTGCGAGATTGTGCAGAACTGCGGGGTTACGCGTCGGCATCCTCCGGCACGGCGTCGACGCCGGCCTCGGCGCGCTGCTCCGGCGTGATCGGAGCGGGAGCCTCGGTGAGGGGGTCGAACCCGTTGCCAGACTTCGGGAACGCGATGACCTCGCGGATCGAGTCGGTCTTCGTCAGGTGCTGCATCACCCGGTCCATGCCCAGCGCGATCCCGCCGTGCGGGGGAGCGCCGAACTTGAACGCCTCGAGCAGGAAGCCGAACTGCTCGTCGGCCTGCTCGTCGGTGATGCCCATCACGTTGAACACCCGCTTCTGCACGTCCTCGCGGTGGATGCGGATCGATCCGCCGCCGAGCTCGCTGCCGTTGCAGACGATGTCGTACGCGTAGGCCAGGGCGGATCCCGGGTCGGTGTCGAAGGTGTCCTCGAACTCCGGCTTCGGACCGGTGAACGCGTGGTGCACCGCCGTCCAGGCGCCGGCGCCGACGGCGACGTCACCCGAGGCCACGGCATCCGACGCCGGCTCGAACATCGGCGCGTCGACGACCCAGGTGAAGGCGAACACGTCGGGGTCGAGCAGACCCAGGCGGCGACCGATCTCGACCCGAGCGGCGCCGAGCAGGGCGCGGCTGTCCTTCGTCGAGCCCGCAGCGAAGAACGCGCAGTCACCGGGCTTCGCTCCGACGAGCTCGGCGAGTCCGGCCTGCTCCGCCTCGGACAGGTTCTTGGCGACGGGCCCGCCGAGGGTGCCGTCCTCGTTGAACAGGACGTAGGCCAGTCCCCGGGCGCCACGCTGCTTCGCCCACTCCTGCCAGGCGTCCAGCGTCTTGCGCGGCTGCGAAGCACCACCGGGCATGAGCACCGCGCCGACGTACTCCGACTGGAACACACGGAAGGGGGTGTCGGTGAAGTACTCGGTCGCCTCGACGAGCTCGAGTCCGAAGCGCAGGTCGGGCTTGTCTGAGCCGTACTTCGCCATCGCGTCGGCGTAGGTCATCCGCGGCAGCGGGGTCTGCACCTCGACGCCGATGGTCGCCCACATCGCCTGGATGAGCGACTCCATCAGCGCGATGACGTCGTCCTGGTCGACGAAGCTCATCTCGATGTCGAGCTGGGTGAACTCCGGCTGGCGGTCGGCGCGGAAGTCCTCGTCGCGGTAGCAGCGCGCGATCTGGAAGTACTTCTCGACGCCGCCCACCATGAGCAGCTGCTTGAACAGCTGCGGCGACTGCGGCAGCGCGTACCAGCTGCCCGGATGCAGGCGAGCGGGCACCACGAAGTCGCGAGCGCCCTCGGGGGTCGAGCGGGTGAGGGTCGGCGTCTCGATCTCGACGAACTCCCGCTCGTGCAGCACGTCGCGGATCGCCTTGTACACGTCCGAGCGCAGGCGCATGGCGGCGGCCGCGGCCGGGCGGCGCAGATCGAGGTAGCGGTGCTTCAGGCGCACCTCCTCGCCGATCGGGTCGGCGTCGGCGAGCCCGGTCGAGACCGGGAACGGCAGAGGTGCCGACTCGTTGAGCACCTCGACCTCGGATGCAATCAGCTCGATCTCTCCGGTCGGCAGGTTCGGGTTCTCGTTGCCCGCAGGGCGCCGCGACACCTCGCCGATCACCTTGAGCACGAACTCGCTGCGCAGCGGGTGCGCCACCTCCTCGTCACGGATGACAACCTGCGCAATGCCCGAGGCATCCCGGAGATCGATGAACGCGACGCCTCCGTGATCGCGGCGACGATCGACCCAGCCCGTGAGGGTGACGGTCTGACCGATGTTCTCGGCTCGCAGCGAGCCGGCCGTGTGTGTGCGAAGCACGGAGGATTCCTTCTGATCGGGGAGTCGGTGGACCCCACCATCCTACGTGGCGGCACTCGGCCGGCCCGGCCCGCAGCGGGGCGAGCAGGCCTGTGCGGCGCTGGTTAGACTCACGTCATGCCCGCATCCCGCCTGCATCTGGTCCGTCATGGTGAGGTGCACAACCCCGACCGCATCCTCTACGGG
>JAPSIX010000292.1 GCA_031178475.1 Microbacterium sp.
GGATGCCGGCGCGCAGCGCTCAGTGGTCGCGGAGCATCTTGATCAGCTCGGCCTTCCGCTTGCCCGAGTATCCTTCGAGTCCGATCTCCTTGGCGCGCTTGCGCAGTTCGGGAACGGTCCAATCCTCGTACGAGCCGGATTCGCCGCCGCGGCGGCCGACCGTCTTGCGCCCGTCGCGCGCGGCCGCGTTCGAGATGCGGGCGGCCTTCTCCTTCGATGCGCCCTCATCGCGCAGTTTCTCGTAGAGCTTCTCGTCCTTCAGTTCCGGCTGCGGCATCGTGACCTCCTGAGGAATCCCTGCGGCGCGCGGTGCGCGCCGCGTGACCGACACGGTACCCCTGTGGCCGGACGCACCCGACCGCCTTGACAGACGCCGGCCGGCCTCCTACGCGGTGGCGGGGTAGGTCACCGACCCGTCCGCTCCGAACACGGCGTCGGGCGTGGGCGTGGCCGGCACGAGACGCCCTCCCGGCATCAGATGAAGCACCTCCTCACCCGCGGCGAGCAGGTGATCGGCGATGAGGCGGCGATGACAGCGCCACCACACCGCCTCGGCGCACATGATCGCGGTTCTGCCGTCTGCCACGCCGTCGCGCAGCCGCTGCAGACCCAGCGCGAACGACTCGGAGAGGGCGTAGTCGGCGTAGTTGTGGAAGCTGCGGTTGCGCCACGCGCCGTTGACGTCGGGGTCGACGTCGAACGACCGCTTGCGCAGCCCACCGAGCTCGGTGATCCGTTCGTACTCGACGCCGGCGGCCGGCAGCTCGGTCGCCAGCACGGGCTCGTCGAACTGCGGGTTCGCCCGGGAGCCGGGCATCTTGCGCACGTCGACGAGCCGGTCGACACCGGCATCCGTCAGCAGCGTCACGAACTCGGCCAGCTCGTGATCGGAGTGACCGACGGTCACGAACGTCATGGTGTCCCCTCGCTTCCCGGCATCCGCGCGCGCTCCCACGATTCCACCGGGCCCGACACGACGTGGAAGAGCGGATGCGGCATCGGCGTCGTCTCCCGCCACCGCTCGGCGACCTCGGGACTGCGCACGGCGAGCCGGGCGCCGAGATGCGCCCACTCCAGCGCGAGCTGCCCGTCGGTGACCGCGATCTCACCCGCCGCCGTCCCGGGGTGGATCACGCGCGTTCGGTCGAAGCGGTAGCCGCGGGCATCCGCTTCATCGGCCAGCGCGCTCAGGTACGCGCCGATGGCAGCGACCGGATCCGGGTGCGCGCGGAACCGCTCGAGCTGCGGGTGGTGCCGGTAGCCCTTCGTGCGCTCGGCGAGCACTGCCTGGGCGAGCAGGCTCTCCCGCCAGCCCGCCACGAGGCCGATCCGGTCGAGCTGACCGGGGTGGAGCGACCAGAGCCTCATCGCTCGCCCCGCCGCGACAGCGCCGACGGCCACCAGATCACCCGGCCGACGTCGTAGGCGAGCGCGGGAACGAGCAGCGAGCGCACCACGAAGGTGTCGAGCAGCACGCCCAGCGCGACGATGAACGCGATCTGCACCAGGAACAGGATCGGGATGACCGACAGCGCGGCGAACGTGGCGGCCAGCACAAGACCGGCCGACGTGATCACCCCGCCGGTGACGGCGAGGCCGCGCAGCACACCCTCTCGCGTGCCGTGCCGTTGGGATTCCTCGCGCACCCGCGTCATAAGGAAGATGTTGTAGTCGATGCCCAACGCGACCAGGAACACGAACCCGAACAGCGGCACGGCGGGGTCGGCGCCCGGGAAGCGGAACAGCCCGTTGAAGACCAGAGCGGCGATGCCCATCGCCGAGCCGAACGACAGCACTGTCGTCAGGATGAGCAGCACCGGCGCGACCACGGCGCGCAGCAGGAGCATGAGGATCACCAGGATCACGCCCAGGATCACCGGGATGATGAGGTTGCGGTCGTGGATCGACGCGGCGTTCGTATCGACCGCCGTGGCCGTCACCCCGCCGACGAGCGCGCCGGTCGGCTCGAGGTTCTCGCGCAGCGCGGCCA
>JAPSIX010000293.1 GCA_031178475.1 Microbacterium sp.
AGGGCGGATGCTCTCCGTGCTGCCCGCACGCACGGCATCCTGGCGGAGCCGACGTCCGGGCCCAAGGGCGACGGCTAGGACGCGAGCGGTGCCCAGACGATGATCACGCAGGTCAGCATTCCGGCGAAGGCGATCACTGCCATCGACAGCATGCAGATCGCGAGCAGCTTGAGCCGTCGCGATCCCGGGAAGACGGTGTGGCGCACCGTCACCATCGCGGCGAGGACGCCGACCAGCAGGATCGCGGTCACGGCTGCGATGGCGGCGGCCGCGCCGCCGGTCCAGATGATGCCGACAAGTGGCGCGAGGCAGATCACGGTGAAGACGCCGGCCGAGACGATCCAGATCCCGCCCGTCGAGGTCCGCAGCGCTGGCTGATTCAGAACTCGCGTGGGATCGGTGTGAGAGCCGGACACCGGGTGCTCGGGAGCGTTGTTCGACATGGCGACGCCTTTCTGCATCGGGTCCATCATGAGGTTCTGGGAATGTCACGGCAAAGGGCTGGTCAGCGGCTCGCCGACGCGCTATAGGACCTGTCGCCCACGGCGTGGCCGACGTCTTAGGGCTTCGCGAGACCGGGTGTCAAGCCGTACGCGACGCGATCCGACGCGGCCTACGCTGGGCCGATGCGTATCGATGAGCAGACCGGAGACGAGCCGCGCCGACACAAGAGCGCAGCGGATGATTCGACCACGACATCGCCCCGGCTCCGCAGGGCCATCACCGGGCCGCTGCTGTACGCGTTCATCCTCGGAGATGTCCTGGGGGCCGGAATCTATGCGCTGATGGGCGTGCTGTCCGAGGAGGTCGGGGGAGCGCTCTGGGCTCCGCTGCTGCTCGCTCTGCTGCTCGCCCTGCTCACCGCCGGCTCGTACGCCGAACTCGTGACCAAGTATCCGCGCGCCGGCGGTGCGGCCGTCTTCGCCGAGCGGGCGTTCCGCAGCCCGATACTGTCGTTCCTCGTCGGCTTCAGCATGCTCGCGGCCGGGGTGGTCAGCGCCGCCGGCCTGGCGATCGCGTTCTCGGGTGAATACCTCGCCACGTTCCTCGACGTGCCCGTCATCCCCGCGGCGATCGTCTTCCTCGCGCTCGTCGCCGCGCTGAACGCGCGGGGCATCCGTGAGTCGATGGGCAGCAATCTCGTCATGACCGTCATCGAGTTGTCGGGACTGGTGATCGTGGTCGTGGTCGTGGCACTGTTCGTCGGCGGGGGAGGAGGCGACCCCAGCAGAGTCGGCCAGCTGCCCGCGGGCGTCAGCACGGCCGGCGCGGTGCTCGGCGGCGCCATCATCGCCTATTACTCGTTCGTCGGATTCGAGACCTCGGCCAACGTCATCGAAGAGGTCAAGGAGCCCAGCCGCACCTACCCCCGTGCGCTGTTCGCCGCACTCATCACCGCCGGGGCGATGTACGTGCTCGTCGGGCTGGCCAGCGCGGCGGCCCTTCCGCCGTCGCAGCTGCAGAGCTCCACCGGCCCACTCCTCGCTGTCGTCGAGGCCACGGGGCTGCACGTGCCGTCGTGGCTGTTCAGCCTGATCGCCCTCATCGCCGTCGCCAACGGCGCGCTCCTGACCATGATCATGGCCAGTCGGCTGGCGTTCGGCATGGCCGAGCAGGGCCTGCTGCCGCCGGTGCTCGCCCGCGTCCTCCCGCGTCGCCGCACGCCGTGGGTGGCGATCGTCGTCACCACCGGCGTGGCCATGCTGCTCACACTGATCGGCGACCTGGCGACCCTTGCCGAGACGGTCGTGCTGCTGCTGCTGTTCGTGTTCATCAGCGCCAACGTGTCGGTGCTCGTGCTGCGCCGTGACAAGGTCGAGCACGACCACTTCCGGGTGTGGACGTTCATCCCGGTGCTCGGCGTGCTCTCCTGCGTCCTGCTGCTCACTCAGCAGCGGCCGATCGTGTGGCTGTTCGGCGGAGTGCTGCTCGCCGTGGGCGCGGTGCTGCACCTGGTGAGCAGGTTCGCCACTCGCTCACGCCG
>JAPSIX010000080.1 GCA_031178475.1 Microbacterium sp.
GGGAGCTTGCGGCTGGGAACTGACCCGCGCTCGCAGATCTGCACAACTTCGCAGAGTTTTCAGCCGCGGGCTGCGAAGTACTGCAGATCTGCGAGACAGTGCAGCGGGGCTCGTCAGCGGTCGAGGCCTGCGAAGCGCTCGATGTCGCTGTTGGTGCCCGACACGATGATGAGGTCGTGGTTGGTGACCACGGTGTTCGCCTCGGCGTAGCGGAACGGCCTTCCGGGGCTCTTCACACCCACGACGGTCACGTTGTACTTCGTCCGCACGCCGGATTCGTTCAGCTGCACGCCGCGGATGAACTTCGGCGGGTACATCTTCGCCAGCACGAAGTCGTCGTCGAAGCGGATGAAGTCCAGCATCCGCCCGCTGACGAGGTGCGCGACGCGTTCGCCGGCCTCGCGCTCGGGGTAGATGACGTGGTTCGCGCCGACGCGGGCCAGGATCTTCCCGTGCGACTGCGAGACCGCCTTCGCCCAGATCTGCGGCACCTTGAGGTCGACGAGGTTGGCGGTGATCAGCACGGATGCCTCGATCAGCGAACCCACCGCGACGACGGCGACCTGGAAGTCCTGCGCGCCGATCTGGCGCAGCGCATCGATGTTGCGGGCGTCGGCCTGCACCGTGTGCGTGACCCGGTCCGACCACTTCTGCACCAGACCGAGGTCCTCGTCGATCGCGAGCACCTCGCGTTCGAGACGGTCCAGCTCACCGGCGCACGCCGCGCCGAAGCGTCCGAGTCCGATGACGAGCACCGGGGCGTCGCCCCGAACCATCTCAACCAACGATCGGCCTTTCCACGGGCAGCGAGTACAGCTGCGATCGGGATGTCGCGGCGACCGCCGCGGCGAGTGTCACTGTACCAACGCGCCCCATGAAGATGGTCGCGGCCAGCACGTACGTGGCCGAGTCCGGCAGCTGGGCGGTGAGGCCCGAGCTGAGCCCGACCGTGCCGAACGCGGAGATCACGTCGAAGAGCACGTCGATGATGTCGGCCTTGGTGATCTGCGCGATCACGATGGTCGACAGCGCCACGATGGTCGCCCCCCACGCCACGACGCTCAGCGCGACGCGCTGCACGTCGCTGGGGATTCGGCGGCCGAACACCTCCACGGACTGCCGGCCCTTCGCCTCTGACCAGACCGCGATGGCGAGCACTGCCAGCGTGGTCACCTTGATGCCGCCCGCAGTCGACGCCGAGCCGCCGCCGACGAACATCAGCATGCACGCGGCGAGCATCGACGACCCGTTCAGATCGGCGATGTCGATGACGTTGAATCCTCCCGAGCGTGTCATCGACGACAGGAAGAGGGCCTGGAACGTCGTGTCGAAGGCATCCATCGACCCGAAAGTCCGGGGGTTGTTGTACTCCAGGACGAGGAAGACGGCCGCACCCATGAAAAAGAGCAGCACCGTGGTGATGAGAGTCAGCTTGGAGTGCAGCGACCAGCGCTGCACGTGCCAGACGTGCTTCGCGAGCGTGTAGATCACCGGGAAGCCGATGCTGCCGAGGAACACGCTCACCATCAGCACGGTCAGCACGAAGTAGTCGTCGGCGAACACGGTCACGCCGCCCACGTTCGGCGTGAAGCCGGTGTTGGTGAACGACATCGCCGCGTAATACGGCGCCTCCCACAGGGCGACGAGCGGGTCGATGCCGGCCATCACCAGGCCGGGATAGAGCAGCAGCGCCACGACCGCCTCGATGAGCAGAGTGGAGAGCGCCACGGTGGTCAGCAGCTGGCCGACCTCGCCGAGCCGCACGGTCTGGCTCTCGTTGACCGGCCCGCCGTGGGCTCGCAGCGGGTTGGTGTCACCGGCGGCGAGCAGCTTGGCGCGCAGGCCCAGTCGTTTGGAGATCACCATGCCCATCAGCGAGGCGAGCGTGAGCACGCCCATGCCGCCGATGTTGACGCCGATGAAGATGATGACCTGGCCGAACGCCGACCAGTGCGTAGCCATGTCGACGGTCACCAGCCCCGTGACGCAGATGGTCGACATCGCGGTGAAGAGGGCATCGCTGAGCGACGTGGTCGTGCCCTCTCTCGACGAGATCGGCATCGACAGGAGCGCGGTGAACAGCAGGATCAGAGACGCGAACACCACGATCGCGAACCGGGACGGCGAAGACGTGACCACCCGCTTGATGAAGCTGCCCGCGCGCGGGAATGCCCGGCGGCGCGAAGATGCCGAAAGCTTGCTCGACATCGCCCCCCTCGGGTTCGGCGCTCATCGCGCTCTCTTCGCCCGAGCCGTTCGCCGGACCTCCGTCATGGTACTCCGTGAGAACGGCGACTACTCTGACTGTCATGACCGACATCTTCGACGTGATCGCCGACGGCACCAGGCGGGACATCCTGCAGCTGCTGCTGAGTCGGTCGACGCAGGGTGATGCCGGAACCAGCGTGACCGAGATCGTCGCCGAGCTCGGCATCAGCCAGCCGACGGTCTCGAAGCATCTGAAGGTGCTGCGCGATGCCGAGCTCGTGACCGTCAGGGAAGACGGTCAGCGCCGGTTCTACAGTCTCTCTGTCGCCCCGCTGGAGGCGGTGGACGACTGGCTCGTCCCCTTCCTCGTCGACGCGTACGGCGATGAGGCGCCCGACATCGACTACCCCGGCATCCCGCTGCGCGACGGGGCCGCGCACGCGGCTGAGGTGGTCGGCCGCGCCGCGGCATCCGCGAAGCATGTCGTCGCCACGGCGCTCAAGCGCCTCGGCACCTGACGGCAGACGTCACAGCGGTCACAGAGCCAACAACTGTTTACAGGTGTCCCACCCAACCCATAGAGTGTGCTTCAGCAGAAAGGGGTACGGGGGATGCCCGATGTCCAAGATGTCCGATTCCTGACGGTGGCAGAGGTCGCCGAGCTGATGCGCGTGTCCAAGATGACCGTGTACCGGCTTGTCCACTCCGGCGAGTTGCCTGCCATCCGCTTCGGGCGCAGCTACCGCGTACCCGAGTCCGCCGTCGCGGAAGCCATGCAGCGGCCCATCGCCGATGCGGGCTGACGCAATCGTGTGTGCCGGAGCCGGTGCGACCGTTTGCTAGACTCATCCGAGGCATTTTTCCCTGCCCGTACCCGGGTGCCCGTCCTCGTGGCATCCAGCCCCTGACTTAGTGAGGTTTCCGTGGGTTCAGTCATCAAGAAGCGCCGCAAGCGCATGGCGAAGAAGAAGCACCGCAAGCTGCTTCGCAAGACTCGCCACCAGCGCCGCAACAAGAAGTAAGCGGTACGACACCGAGCGCCTCCCGACATCGTCGAAGGGGGCGCTTCGTGTCTGCGCTGCAGGAGGATGCAATGAAGTCGATCACCGTCGAACAGCTCGCGGCCCGCTCCGGCGTTCCGCTCGTCGACGTCCGTGAACGCGGCGAGTTCGCCGCCGGCCACGTGCCGGGTGCCGTGAACCTGCCGATGTCCGAGCTGGGTGAGCGTCTCGGCGAGCTGCCGGCCGAGGCGTTCGACGTCATCTGCCAGGCGGGCGCTCGTTCGGCCCGCGTGGTCGAAGCGCTCGAGGCCCGCGGCTATGACGCCACGAACGTCGAGGGCGGCACCGGCGAGTGGATCGCCCAGGGTCGGCCGGTGGAGCACCCGTGACCACCATCACGCTGATCGGCAAGCCCGACTGCCACCTGTGCGAGGTGGCGAGCGAGGTCATCGACACCGTCATCGCCGACATGCCGGATGCCGCCGCCGAGCGCATCGAGATCGTCGAGCGCTCCATCCTCGACGACCCGTCGCTGCACGAGCTGTGGTGGGAGAAGATCCCGGTCGTGCTCATCGACGGCGACCTGCACGCGCACTGGCGTGTGGCGCCGGAGCGCCTGCGCGACGCATTGGAGCGGACGCTCGCGGCCGAGCCGCTGAGCGGGAGCGGGGAGCTGCGGTGATCAGGCACGTCGTGATGTGGAGGATGGCCGCAGCGGATGCCGGTGAGCGCGCTGCGCATGCGGCCGAGGTCGCCCGCCGGTTGAACGCGCTCGCCGGAGTCGTCCCGCAGTTGCGTGCGGTCTCCGCCGGCGCCAACGCCGCGTTCCCCGATGTGAACTGGGACGTCGTCCTGGTCGCCGACGTCGACGACCTCGATGCGCTCGCCGCGTACCAGGTGCATCCGGCGCACGAGGAGGCCGGTGCGTACATCCGCTCGGTCGCTGCAGCGCGGGCCGCGGTCGACTTCGAGGTCTGATCCACCCTTCGCAACGCAAACGTGATCCGTCGCGCCGTGCGCAGATGGGCGATCAGCCCCCCTGCGTGTTTAGATGATGTCCTACCAGCCCGCGGGCGCAAGCCCCGTCACACAGGAGTGGCCATGAACCGCCGTCGTCCCGTCCTCTTCGGCACCGCAGTCGCGGCAGCCGCAGTCCTCGCCCTCACCGGTTGCGCGAGCGGCCCCGGCGATGCAGGCGGAAACGGCGAAGGCGGGCAGCCCGCTGCCGGTGACGAGTACGGGCTGGTCGAGTCGGGCACGCTGTCGGTCTGCTCCGACATCCCGTACCCCCCGTTCGAGTACGAGGAGGGTGGCGAGTACACCGGCTTCGACATCGACCTGCTCACGGCCATCGCCGACGAACTGGGGCTCGAGATCAACGTGCAGGACGTGAACTTCGACGCTCTGCAGTCCGGCACGGTGCTGGTCGCCGGCCAGTGCGACATCGGCGCATCGGCGATGACGATCACCGAGGAGCGCAAGGCGAACATCGACTTCTCCGACCCCTACTACGACTCGCTGCAGTCGCTGCTCGTGCGCGCCGACTCCGGCATCGAGGGCATCGACGACCTCTCCGGCAAGAGGGTGGGCGTGCAGCAGGGCACCACCGGCGAGATCTACGCCACCGAGAACGCCGAGGGTGCCGAGCTCGTGCAGTATCCCTCGGACGGCGAGCTGTGGCCGGCGATCCAGGCGGGGCAGATCGACGCCATTCTGCAGGACCAGCCGGTGAACCTCGAGCACGAGAAGGCTGACGACTCCTACGAGATCGTGGAGACCTACGAGACCGATGAGCAGTACGGCTTCGCCTTCGCCAAGGGTGAGAAGACCGAGCTTCTCGAGGCCGTGAACGACGCGCTGCAGACGCTCAAAGACAACGGCGAATACCAGCAGATCTACGACACGTACTTCACGGCCGAGTGAGCTGCACCGCCGCCGCAGGGCGCGAACGAAGGGGAGACGGGCCATGGCGTTGAGGCGCACGACCCGCAACAGGCTCTACCGGCTCACGATGTACGCGGCGTTCATCGCGGTCGTGCTGTGGGTCGTGCTGTCCACCGACTGGGCGACGGTGAGCCGGCAGTTCCTGAACGTCGAGGTCGCAGCGAAGATGCTGCCCGGGATCATCACGATCGCTCTGAAGAACACGATCCTGTTCACACTCGTCGCGTTCTTCGGTGGACTGCTGCTCGGCATCGTCTTCGCGCTGCTCAAGCTGTCGAGCATCGGGCCGTTCCGCTGGTTCGCGACCGTCTGGATCGAGCTGTTCCGGGGGCTGCCGGCGCTGCTGACCATCTTCGCGTTCGGGTACATGTTTCCGATCGCCCTGAAGGTGCAGTTCCCCGGCGGTCCGATCGTCGCAGGCCTCTTCGGTCTGATCTGCGTGGCGTCGGCGTACATGGCCGAGGTCATCCGCGCCGGCATCCAGGCGGTGCCGAAGGGGCAGACCGAGGCGTCGAGGTCGCTGGGCATGTCACCGATGAAGACGACGATCTGGATCGTGCTCCCGCAGGCATTCCGCATCATCGTCCCGCCGCTGACGAACGAGTTCGTGCTGCTGCTGAAGGACACCTCGCTCCTGTTCATCATCGGCAGCACCCTCCTGACGAAGGAGCTCACCACCTTCGCGCGCGACGGCCTCACCCAGAACGCGAACGCGACGCCGCTGATCATGGCGGCGATGCTCTACCTCCTCGTGACAATCCCGCTCACCCGGGCGGTCGCGTGGCTCGAACGGAAGATGGCGAAGCAGCGATGAGCACGGAACTGATCGACATCAACGCCCCGGCGATCGACGTGCAGGGGCTGGTGAAGGCCTTCGGCGATAACGAGGTGCTCAAGGGCATCGACCTCACCGTCACGGCCGGCGAGGTCGTGTGCGTGATCGGCCCGTCCGGGTCGGGCAAGTCGACGCTGCTGCGCTCGGTGAACCTGCTCGAGGAGCCCACCGGCGGCAAGATCCTCATCGAGGGGATCGACATCACCGACCCCGATATCGACATCGACCGGATCCGCAGCCGCATCGGCATGGTGTTCCAGAGCTTCAACCTCTTCCCGCACATGACCGTGCTCGGCAACCTCACCATCGCGCAGCGGCGGGTCAAGAAGCGCGCCAAAGACGAGGCCGAGCGGGTCGGGCGCGAGATGCTCGACCGGGTGGGGCTGGCGGAGAAGGCGGATGCCTACCCCGGTCACCTGTCGGGAGGACAGCAGCAGCGCGTGGCGATCGCACGCGCCCTGTGCATGAACCCCGACATGATGCTCTTCGACGAGCCGACCTCGGCGCTGGACCCGGAGCTGGTCGGCGAGGTGCTGCAGGTGATGCGTTCGCTCGCCGATGAGGGCATGACCATGCTGGTCGTCACGCATGAGATGGGCTTCGCCCGTGAGGTCGGCTCGCGGCTGATCTTCATGGACGATGGCGTCATCGTCGAGCAGGGCCACCCGCGCGAGGTGCTCTCGAATCCGCAGCATCAGCGCACGCAGGACTTCCTGTCGCGCGTGCTGTAGGACACGGGGTGACGGCGTACTTGAACCCGACGTGCGAGCCGACGAACCCGAGCCGTTCGTAGAACCGATGGGCGTCGGCGCGCGCGGCATCCGAGGTGAGTTGCACCAGCGCCGCGTCCAGCTCGGCCGCGGCGACGTCTGTGACCCAGCGCATCATCGCCGACCCCAGGCCGGCCGAGCGCAGATCGCTGCGCACCCGAACGGCCTCGATGAGCAGGCGCCGTGCGCCGCGTCGCGCCATTCCGGGGATCAGGGTGAGCTGGAACGTGCCCGCGATCTCGCCGTCGCACTCGACGACCAGCAGATCGTTGCACGGCTCTGCCAGGACCGCGGCCAGCGCCGCCTCATTGCCGGGCTGATCCTCGCCGGCCGCCCGGTCGCCGCGGCTCGCGCTGATCGGGTCATCCGCGAGCAGCGCGATGATCGCCGTCGCATCGCCGGAGGCTGCTCGCCGCAGGACGGCGCCGGAGACTCCGCAGACCAGCGGGACGGGAACCGGGAGGGCATCGAGCACGTTCCCAGTCTGGCATCCTGGACGTGATGGACATCGGAGCGCTCCTCGGACTCGAACAGCTCACCTGGGGAACGCTCATCCTCATCGTGATCGCCGCCTTCGCGGCCGGGTGGATCGATGCCGTCGTCGGCGGGGGAGGCCTGCTGCAGCTTCCTGCTCTGCTGCTCGTCCCGGGCATCGCGCCGGTGCAGGCACTGGCGACGAACAAACTGGCCTCGGTGTTCGGCACGGCCACCAGCAGCGCGACCTACTACCGTCGCGCGAAACCCGACCTGCGCACGGCGCTGCCGATGGCCGGGATCGCCCTGGCGGGATCGTTCGGCGGCGCCGCAGTGGCCACGGTGCTGCCTGCGGCCGCGTTCAAGCCGATCATCGTCGTCGCTCTGCTCGCCGTGGCGCTGTTCACCGCGTTCCGGCCGACGATGGGCGCCGCGACGCGGCTGCGTTTCGACGGGCGCCGGCACCACGTCATGGCGGGTGCGGCCGGGCTCGTGATCGGTTTCTATGACGGTCTGATCGGGCCAGGCACCGGAACGTTCCTGGTCATCGCTCTCGTCGCCCTGATGGGATACGACTTCCTGCAGTCCAGCGCGAAGGCGAAGATCGTCAACCTCGCGACCAACGCCGGCGCGCTGCTGCTGTTCATCCCGCACGGCTCCGTGCTCTGGCTGCTCGGCGGCATCCTCGCGGCGGCCAACGTCGCCGGCAGCTACCTCGGCTCGCGGATGGCGGTCGCACGAGGCTCCACGTTCATTCGTGTGGTGTTCCTCGTCGTCGTGATCGCGCTGATCG
>JAPSIX010000294.1 GCA_031178475.1 Microbacterium sp.
GGCCGTTCGCGATGGTCTCGGCCGGTCGCTACCTCGCCATCGGCACGGTGCCCGAGAACGGTCACTTCGGCGGCGGGCTGACCCTGCTGGACACCGAAACGGACGAGTGGACCTTCCAGGAGATCGTGCCCGGGCACTCCGTCGTCGGCCTGCTGCACTTCGACGGCGTCCTCTACGGCACCACGTCGGTGTACGGCGGCGCGGGAGCGCCTCGCCCGACCGAGAAGGATGCCGTGGTCTTCGCCTACGACCTGAAGAAGCAGCGGATGCTGTGGCAGACCCGGCCGCTTCCGGGCGAGGGCGCCTTCGGTCAGCTCGCCCTGGACGCCGATGGCGACCTGTGGACGCACAGCCCCGTCACCGTGATGCGGATGGACCCCAAGAAGGGCACCCTGCTCGAGAGCCGCACCTATCAGGACTACCCGTGGGACAAGATCGAGTACGCGCACGTGGGCTCGCGCCTGTGGATCGACCCGTACTTCGGCTCGGTCGCGGCAGTCGCGGAGGCCGCGATGTGGCTGATCGACCCCGGCACGCTGGAGCGGGCACGGTACGTCCGACCGATCTCGCAGGGCTTCCTGCACTCGAGCGGTTCGGCCTACCTGTCACGCGACCTGCTGTTCTCGCGGCTGAACTTCCTCGACGGGCGCAGCACCCCGACCGTGGAGGTCGTGCCGGTGGGCGGTCGGTATGAGGCGCGGCTGAGCGGTTTCGGGCCGGGCGAGCTCGTCGAGATCTGGCTGCGGCCCGACGCGCGCCAGATCGCGACGATCAACGTGGATGCCGACGGCTCGGCCCGCGTCACCGTGGCGCCCCCGCGGAACCCCGGGGAATACCGGCTCTCCGTCGACCGGCCTGCGACCCGCGGGCAGCTGTTCGCGGAGTTCACGGTCGACTGACCCGCACGACACGTCCGGGAACCGGTCGGGACACGATCCCGCCGCCGGTTCCCGGACGTCGTCGTGCCCGCGCGACCGGCCTGCGGCGATGGATGTGCGGCACGCCGGACGCGGCGTGTTGACAGAGCCGATGGCCAGCGCTAGTTTCGGTGCAGGCCGTTATTCCGGTCACCCGCACCAAGACTCTGGAGACTCACATGCGCAAAGCAGTGGCAGTACCCGCAATGCTGGCCGCCGCCGCGCTTTCCCTCACCGCCTGCAGCGGCGCAAGCAGCGGCGGTGAAGAGGAAGCGTCCGGCGAGAAGGCCGAAGTCGTCCTCTGGATGTACCCGGTCATCCCCGACGAGGACAAGAGCCGTGAGCACTGGGCTGGAGTCGAGGAGGACTTCGAAGCCGAGCACGACGACATCGACCTCGTCATCGAGATGCAGCCCTGGGACAAGCAGACCGAGACGATCGCCACCGCGATCGCCGCCAAGGCGGGCCCGGATCTCGTGCTGATCACGCCCAGCCAGGCGCTCGGCTTCCACTCCAGCTCCGGCCTCAGGCCGGTCACCGACGGCATCGCCGACCGTGATGCGTTCCTTCCCGCGGCGCTCGACGCGGTGACCTTCGACGGCGAGCTGTACGGCATCCCGATCTACCACACCTCCACCTCGACGCTGTACAACACCGCCGCCTTCGAGGCGGCCGGCGTCTCGGAGCTTCCCGAGACCTGGGACGACATCCGCGAAGCCGCGCCCAAGCTCGCCGCCAACGGCGTGGCCGTGCTCGACTACGCCGGCTCCCCCGAGATGACGCTGAACCTGAGCTTCTACCCGCTGCTGTGGCAGGCCGGCGGCCAGGTCTTCAACGAGGACGGCTCCGACGTCGCCTTCGACGGTCCGGAAGGCGTCGAGGCGCTGCAGTTCCTCCTCGACCTCAAGGAGATGGGCGGCCTCGTCGCCGACGCGGCGACGACCACCGGCGCCATCGAGGGCGGACCGCTCGGTACCGGCAAGGCCGCGATGCGCTACTCCGCCGTGCGCGCGGACGTCGACATGCTGGCCGCCGCGGTCGGCGA
>JAPSIX010000295.1 GCA_031178475.1 Microbacterium sp.
GAGTCCTCTCATAACCTGTCGTTACAGGTCCGGTGTCGCTAATGTAATGACAGCGTCCGCCACAAGTCAAAGACGATCGAGGAGCCCCATGACCGACAGTGCAGCAGAGCGTCGAGGCGTCGTGATCGTCGGCAGCGTCACAGCCGATGTGACGACCTTCTCGCAGCGCCTTCCCGCGCGCGGCGAGACGATCCTGGGCGACCAGTTCACCCTGCTGCTCGGCGGGAAGGGCGCGAACCAGGCTGTCTCCGCGGGCCTCGCCGGCGCGCGAACGAGTTTCGTCGGATGCGTCGGCGACGACCTGTTCCACGACCTCGTCGTCGACGGACTCACCGCCGCGGGGGTCGACCTCACTCACCTGCGCACGGTCCCCGGCCCGACCGGGATCGCGCACATCCGCGTGGACGCGTCCGCTCAGAACGACATCGTGATGGTGCCGCTCGCGAACGCGGCGCTGAGCGCCGAGCAGATCGACGCGGCACTGGCCGCCCTCGCCCCGACGACATCCGTGCTGCTCACGCAACTCGAGACCCCGGCATCCCTCACCCGCCACATCGCCGCCCGCGCCCGCGAGCACGGAATGACCGTCGTGCTCGACCCGGCTCCCGCCGCCTCGCTGGATGCCGACGTGTGGCGCAACATCGACATCGTCACTCCCAACGAGACCGAGGCGACCCTGATCAGCGGCATCCCGGTCACCGACGCGGCCTCCGCCGAGCGCGCGGGCCGCTGGTTCCTCGAACAGGGCGTCGGCGCTGCCGTGATCACCCTCGCCGAGCGCGGCTCGGTCGTGGTGACGGCGGAGGACGTGACCTTCATCGAACCGATCCCCGTCCGAGCGGTGGACACGACAGCAGCGGGCGACGCCTACGCCGGCTACCTCGGCGCCGCCCTCGCTGACGGGCTCGACCTCGCCTCCGCGACACGACTCGCGAGCGCGGCCGGCGCCATCACGGTCACCCGGCAGGGTGCGTCTCCGAGCCTGCCGCGTCGCGACGAGGTCGACGCCCTCCTCGCCACACAGCCCGCCGGCGCGGCCTGAGCACCAGGACGAGAGGAACCGCCATGCGCAAGACGCCCACCACGATCAACCCCGCGCTGTCGCGGGTGATCAGCGAGACCGGCCACACCGACCTCATCGTCGTCACGGATGCAGGTCTCCCCATCCCCCCGGGCGCCGAGCGGATCGATCTGGCATATCGGCCGGGCGCTCCGGCGTTCCTCGACGTGCTCGACACCGTGCTCGCCGAGATGGTCGTCGAGGGTGCGACGGTGTCGGAGGAGGTCGCCGAGCGCAGCCCCGAGGTGCTCGACGCGCTGCGGGAGCGGTTCGCGGGCATGGGGTTCGAGATCGAGATGGTGCCGCATGTCGAGTTCAAGCAGCGCACGCATTCGGCGCGCGCGTTCGTGCGATCCGGCGAGTTCACGCCCTACGCGAACGTCATCCTGCATGCCGGGGTGGCCTACGGATGACCCCCGACGCGATCGATCGGCGCTCGGCTGCGCCGATGTACGACCAGTTGCGCCAGCTCATCATCGACCACATCGAGCGGGAGGGGCTGCAGCCCGGTGACGGGCTGCCGGGAGAGCATCGGCTGTGCGAGCAGTACGGCATCTCGCGCACCGTGGTGCGGCAGGCGCTCGCGCAGCTCGAGCACGAGGGACTGGTGGAGCGAGTCAAGGGCAAGGGCACGTTCGTCGCCCGACCGCGGACGAGCGAGTCGCTGGTGCACACGCTCGAGGGGCTGTATGACGAGGTCGAGCGCCGCGGAGGCCATGTGCACAGCGACGTGCTGCGGCATGAGCGCACCGTCGCTGACGGCGAGGTGGCAGCGGCGCTGGAGGTGCCGCCCGGCTCGCCGGTGGTGGTGCTGGAGCGACTGCGCTACGTCGACGACGACGCCTGGTCGCTGTCGACGACCTGGATGCCGGAAGACGTCGGCGGGCTCACCCTCGGTG
>JAPSIX010000081.1 GCA_031178475.1 Microbacterium sp.
ACCACCCAGTTGCTCAAAGGCGTGCTCGATCTCGCCGTCCTGGCGGTCGTGCGCGACGAGGACGGCTACGGTTACGACATCGTCCGCAGGCTCCGGGATGCGGGGCTCGGCGACGTCGGCGACGCATCCGTATACGGCACGCTTCGCCGGCTGTACGCCGGTGGCGCGCTGTCGAGCTACGTCGTGCCGTCCGAAGGCGGACCGCACCGCAAGTACTACGCGATCAACACCCAGGGCCGACGGATGCTGGATGAGCAGACCGACACCTGGATCCAGTTCGCCGTGGCGATGTCGGGGCTGCTCAACCCGCACGCCGCGTCGGACCCTCTCTTCAAGCCCGGACCGGAAGCGGGAGTGCAGCGATGAACGACACCACCACCCCATCCGCGGAACGCATCCGCGCCTTTGCCGCCGCGGTGCGATCGGAGCTCTCCGATCTGCCCGAGGACGATGTCGACGACCTCGTCGGCGGTCTGGTCGGCGACCTCACCGATCAGGCGGCCGACAGCGGCGGCGCCATCGAACTCGGCGACCCGGTCGCGTACGCGCGGGAACTGCGCAATGCCGCCGGCCTGCCGGAGCGAAGCGATGCCGCCGCACCACCGCCGCTGACGCAGCGCCTCCGCGCTGGGGTCGCTGGATACGCCTCGGACCTCCGCTCGTCACGCTTCGGTGCGTGGCTCCTCGACCTGCTCATCGCGCTGCGGCCGGTGTGGTGGGTGCTGCGCGGACTCGCGCTCTACGGCCTCTTCTGGGCGATGTTCTTCCGCTGGGACCTCAGCCACCTGCCGCCCGAGCGTCTGGCGGTGCTCGTCGGACTCGTGCTGCTCAGCGTACAGTGGGGCCGAGGGCACTGGCTGCCCAAGAACGGCCTCAGGCACATCCGCACCGTCGCGAGCATCATCGCCCTCATCGCCCTGCCGGTGATGGCCGCGCAGGTGCTGCAGCCGCAGTACGTGGAAAGCGGAGAGTATGTGCCCGAGGGCCTGCTTCTCGACGGCGTTCAGGTCGAGAACCTCTTCGTGTACGACCAGGACGGCAACCTCATCGACGCCGCACAGATCTACACCGGCCGCGGCACGCCGCTGAACCTCTACGGCGCCAACAGCCTCGCGAACGAGTTCGGCTGGGAGCAGGAGGACGGCGAGGTGACCGTACCCTCGACGGATCTCCGAGGTGAGCCGCTCTGGAACGTGTACCCCCTCACCGTCGCGCCGGTCGACCCGACGACGGGTCGGCCCGACCGGAATGAGGCGAAGTCGCCGACCCCGCCGTTCCTTCGCGCACCGCAGCGTGCCGTCGCTCCGACTCCTTCGCCGACGCCGGGGGCGACCACCGACCCGGATCAGCCGGCACCGGAGGCGACTGAACCGGCACCCGAGGCGACCCCATGACCGAGCCGAAGATCGTCTCCATCGACATCACACACCTCGTGGTGGCGGCGCTGCGGGGCGACGACACCGCTGCGGGCACGCCGACGCCGCCACTGACGCGGCCCCAGCCGGACGAGGAGTGACGGGTCGTCGTCAGTGCAGGATCTTGGAGAGGAAGTTGCGGGTGCGCTCCTCCTGCGGGTGGTCGAACAGCTGCGCGGGCGGTGCGGCTTCGAGGATCTGTCCCTTATCGAGGAAGATCACTTCGTCGGCCACTTCTCTCGCAAAGCCCATCTCGTGAGTGACGACGACCATCGTCATCCCCTCTTCGACGAGCTGCTTCATCACGTCGAGCACCTCGCTGACCATCTCCGGATCGAGGGCGCTCGTCGGCTCGTCGAACAGCATCACGTGGGGCCGCATCGCAAGAGCACGGGCGATCGCGACGCGCTGCTGCTGGCCGCCGGAGAGGCTTGACGGATGCGCATCGATCTTCTCCGCGAGACCCACGCGCGTGAGCAGTTCGAGGGCGCGCTCACGGGCTTCGACCTTCGTGACTTTGCCCAGCATCATCGGCGCGAGGGTGATGTTCTCCGCCACTGTCAGATGCGGGAACAGGTTGAAGCGCTGGAACACCATACCCATCCGCTGACGGATGCGGTTCACCGGAGCGTTGCGGCCGAGGATGTCCTCGCCCTCGACGCGGATCGTCCCGCTCGTGGGGACCTCGAGTAGATTCAGGCACCTGAGCACGGTGCTCTTGCCGGAGCCCGACGGGCCGATGATGCATTTCACCGTGGACTTCTCGACATCGAGATCCACTCCGCGGATCACCTCGTTGTCGCCGAAGCTCTTGCGCAGGTCGCGCACCTCGATCATCGCGTTCATGTCACACTCCCGAACTTCTTCTCCACCACGAGGGACAACCGGTACAGCGTGTAGGTCAGCGCCAGATACATCAGCCCCACCAGGGTGAGGATCTCGAAGGCCCGGTAGTTGGCCGAGTAGATGGTCTGCCCACGCTCCGTCAGCTCCGCGACGCCGATCACGGCCAGCAGAGACGTGTCCTTCACGCCGATGATGAACTGGTTCATCATCGGCGGCATCATCCGCCTCACGGCCTGCGGGAGGACGATCTTTCGCATCGTCTGCGAGCTCGACAGCCCCAGCGAGCGACCGGCCTCGATCTGGCCCGTGTCGATCGACTGGATGCCGGCCCGGAACACCTCGGACACGTACGCGCCGATGTGGAAGCCGATCGCGATGATGCCCGCGGCGACCGCGGTGAGCTTGATCGGGGTGACGCTCGGCAGCCCGAAGTAGATGAACAGGATCTGCACGAGCAGTGGGGTGCCTCGGATGATGTTGACGTACAGGCGCGCCGGCGCTCGCACCCACTTGTTCGACGAGATGCTCATCAGCCCGCTCAGCAGCCCGAGGACCGTGGCCAGGATGAGCGACACGATCGTGAGCCACAGGGTGTTCTGCAGTCCGCGCAGCAGTTCGGGCAGCGCGTCGAGCATGACCCGGATGACATCAGCCATTGATGCTCCTTCGTTGAGGCGGTGGGGTGCGGCACGTGGCCGCACCCCACCGGCGATCAGTCGAGGTACTTCTTGACGAGGTCGTCGTAGGCGCCGTTCTCACGGATCTTCTCGAGCCCGGCGTTCAGGCGCTCGACGAGGGCCTCGTTGCCCTTGGAGACGGCGATGCCGATCGGCGCTTCGAAGACCATCGGCTCGAGCATGCGCACGCTCGGGGCGTCGCCCTCCTGGCTGATCCGGAAGTTGATCGCGGAGGTCTCCAAGATGAACGCGTCGGCCTGACCGGACGTCACGGCGAGCCAGAGCTGGTCCGTCTTGCTCACGTTCTGAACCGTCGCACCGTACTTGTCAGCGGCCTCGTTCGCGGCGATCTGCCCGACCGAGCCCTGGGTGGCGACGATGGTCTTCCCCTCCAGATCCTCGAGCTTCTCGATGCCGCTGTCGGGAGCGACGGCAACGGACTGCCCGTCGGTGAAGTACGCGTCGGTGAAGTCGACGACCTCCTTGCGCTCCTCGGTGATCGACACGTGGGAGACGGCGATGTCGATCTGGTCGGCCTGAATCGCGGGGATCAGCCCGCCGAACTCCATCGTCTTCCAATCGCCCTCGAGTCCCTCGGCCTCGAGGATGGCCTCGACGAGCTCGACATCGAACCCGACGAGGTCACCGCCCTCCTCGTATTCGAACGGCGGGTTGTTGTTGATCACGCCCATGGTGAGCGTGCCGAACTCGTCGGCGTCGCCGCCTTCGCCGGATGCGTTGCCGGTGTCGCTCGCGCAGCCGCCCAGGGCGAGGGCGAGTGCTGCGACAGCGACGATGCTGGGTGCAGTCTTCTTCATGGTTGCCACCTTTCTGACTTTTTCGGGTGTTACGGGTGTGGGTGTGCACCGGGCCGGCCGCCCGCGACGACCAGTTCGGAGGTGAGTTCATCGACGGTCGCCGCTCCGCACATCGCCATCGCCGCGCGGAGTTCGTCACGGAGGATCTCGATGACGCGGCTGACGCCGGCGGCGCCTTCCGCGCTCAGTCCCCAGATGTACGGTCGCCCGACGAGCACCGCGTCAGCCCCCAGGGCGAGCGCCTTCAGCACGTCCGTGCCACGGCGGATTCCCCCGTCCAGAAGCACGGGAACCTGCTGGCCGACGGCTTCTGCCACCGAGGCGACGCAGTCGATCGGATGCGCGACGGAATCGAGGTTGCGGCCGCCATGATTGGAGACCACGATCCCGCCGACGCCGGCGTCGAGCGCCTTGCGTGCGTCATCGGCACGGAGGATCCCCTTGCCGATGACC
The DNA here is from genome assembly GCA_031178475.1 of Microbacterium sp. Taxonomy (GTDB): domain Bacteria; phylum Actinomycetota; class Actinomycetes; order Actinomycetales; family Microbacteriaceae; genus Microbacterium. The sequence goes on from JAPSIX010000081.1 coordinate 4,210, forward strand.
GGCAGGTCGGTCTGACCTGCCAGCCACGCGACGTCCTTCCACGTCATCGACGCGTCCAGATAGCCGCCGGTGAGCTTGGGCACGCCGCCCGACTCGAGATTGGCCCGCCGCACGTCGGAGGGGAGCCCTCGCATGGCGGCATCCTGGCGGTATCGGATGCCGGGCACGGGGTTGTCCAGGGTGAGGACGATCCCGCGCGCACCGGCTCCCTCGGCCATGCGGAGCAGATCGAGCGTGAGTTCGCGATCCGTCTGCATGTAGAGGTGCTGAAGGAACGGAACGCCTTCGTCAGCGAGTTCGGTCGTCGCCACGCTCGACTCCATGCTGATCACCGCAGCCGCGCCGGCCTGCCGCGCGCCGCGGAGCGAGTCGAGTTCGCCGTTGGGAGCGAACAGACGCTGCAGGGCCAACGGTGCGAGCAGAATCGGGTGCGGCAGATCGATGCCGAAGAGCGTGCGGCGCAGGTCCTGCGCACTGACATCGACGCACACTCTGGGCAGCAGACCGAGTTCGCTGTACCGATCGACGTTTCGTCGCAGGGTGATCCCGTCGACCGCACCGCCCTCCAGATATGCCCAGGCTGCCGGCGACATGATCTGCTGCGCCTTCTGCGCGAGTTCGTCGATCGGGTGCATCGGATCAGCCGCGCTGAGTGGTCTCGAGTCCGGCCTGGCGGAGGGCATCGGAGATGGCCTGCAAGGCGCTCGGGTCGGTGATCGGGAGCTTCGGTGCTCGGGGGAATCCACCGGGCTGACCCTGCAGATTCATCACTGCCTTGAGGGAGGCCTGCATTCCGCCGAAGCGCCAGTTGTAGCCGTCGCTGCCGTGGCGCACCGCGAGCATGAGGTTCTCGAATCGGTCGACGATGGCCCTCGCCTCTTCGAGCTCACCCCGCCAGGCGTGCTCGAAGAAGGCGGGCATCTGCGTGCCGAGCGGCATCCCCGACCCGAAGTGGCCGTCGCCACCCGCACCGGCGTGGATCAGCGCGAGACCGACATGCGAGAGCATGTGGCCGAAGACGACCAGCTCGTCACCGACCGCGCGGATCGTGGCGTAGAACTCGCGGTCATCCGGTGTGCTCTGCTTGATCGCGACGACATTCTCGATCTCGGCCAACCGGCTGATCAGCGGGACGGACAGGTTGCTGTTGCTCTCCTGCGGGTAGTTGTAGAGCCAGCACGGCAAGCCGGTGTGCGAGAACGCCGTGCGGTAGTAGCCGACCAGCTCGTCGTCGGTGAGCCGGGCGCCCGGCGCGGGCGTGAGCAGCACGGCATCCGCACCGCTCTGCTCGGCATGCTCGATCAGCTCCACAGCGACATCGAGGCGCGGCGAGGTCGCGCTGACCAGCACGGGAACCCGACCGCCGACGGCAGAGATCACGCGCTCGGCGACCCGCTTGCGCTCGTCCACGCTCTGCGCGGTCCATTCTCCGGTGCTGCCGTTGACGAGCAACCCGTGCGCACCCTGCTCCACGAACAGCTCCGCCGTGTCACCGAGCGCGCCGAGGTCCAGCTCACCGGCCTCGGTGAACGGTGTCGGCAGTGCCGCGTAGTAACCCCGCCAAGCGACATCGGTCCGGTTCATTCCGCCTCCTTGCAGTTCTCACGGTCATCCGTGATCGTGCATCTCACGCTAGGCGCGGTTGATAGCCGTCCTGATTGCTTTTTGCGGCCTATCGATGTCGTATCAGGCATCGGTCATCGAGCTGGAGTCCTCCCGCGGGTGCGGCTAAGACGTGAACGTGCGGATGATGCTCCGAAGGTTCGCGATCACCGGTGAGTCGTTGCCTCGCCGCCATCCCATCACGACATCGGAGATCACCGGGCGATCGGCCACCGAGCGGAACGCGATGCCCGGGCGCGGCATCTTCGCGATCTCGCTGGAGACGAGAGCGACGCCCTCGTTCGCAGCGACCAGGGCGAGGAGCATCGGCGTGCTGCTCGCCGAGTGGGCGATCGTGGGACTGAATCCGGCATCCGAACACGCCGCCAGCAGGGAACTGAGTATTCCGACCCCGAGGCTGGTGTCGTACACGACGAACGGCTCGTGCTCCAACGCGGTCAACCTGACCCCTGCTTCCTCCGCACCGGCGAGCCGATGCCGCTCCGACATCGCGATCACGAGTTCGTCGCGCCACACGGTCTCGAAGGTCAGCTCCGTGGTCGAGTTCGAAGGTGTGCGCAGCAGGCCGCAGTCGATCCGGCCGTCGACCAGCGCGCGTGCCTGTTCGAGGGTATGCATCTCGAGCAGACGCAACGTGTGGTGCGGGTGCAGGTCCCGGAAGGGACCGAGGATGCGGGGGAGAAAGTCGATCCCGAGAGGTTCCACATAACCGATCACGAACTCACCCGCGTCACCGCTGGCGACCTGACGTGCGAGCGCCATCGCGCGGTCGAGACGGCCGAGCACCATCTCGACGTCGGCGAGAAAGGCCTCACCGGCCGGGGTGAGCTCGATCCGCCGTCCTTGCCGCTCGAACAGTGCGACGCCGACCGCTGCTTCCAGGTTCTGGATGTGGCGGGTCAGCGGCGGCTGCGTGATGTGCAGCTTCCGTGCGGCGCGGCCGTAGTGCAGTTCGTCGGCGAGCACGCGGAAGCAGCGCAACTGCTGGACGGTGGGGTCCTTGCTCACTTCGCTCCCGTTCGGTGCGTGAGGACGAGGCGCCATCGCACCGACCGTCAACACGGGCATTCCAGTGTACGAGCGCAGCCCTCGCGCGCGGGTGCCTGAGACCACTTTCGAGTGTGCTGGCGCTTTGCTAGCATTGCTCCAGGCAGGAGGAGACGATGGCGACAGTGACAATCCGAAACCTCAGTGACGAGGTCGTGGAGGCGTTGAAGGCGCGGGCCCGTCGCAACTCCCGCTCCATGGAGGCTGAGGTGCGCGATGCCCTCACCCGGCTCGTCGCCCATGAGAACGGCGATACCAGTGGGCTGGAAGAGATGCTCGAACAGCGGTACGGGCCGCGGCGGTGGTATGCGCACGGAGGCGAGATCAACGCGTGGCTCGACGCGCATCCGGCCGCTGAGGACGACCAGCGCGTGGCCAAGGAATGGCTGGCGGAGTACAACGCTCGCCCCTACGACGAGGAGCCACTCCAGGATCCGTGGGAAGTGGCCGAGCGCCAGCTCAAGGATCTGCGCGCTCGCCAGAAGGCACAGAAGAACACGTGATTCTGCTTGATACGAGCGTGTTGATCGACATCCGCTCCGTCGTTCTACCCGATGTGCCGACGGTGCTCAGTTCCATCAGCTACGGCGAGCTCTGGTTCGGCGTCGAGAGCACATCCGACGCATCGCAACGACGCACCCGCATCGCGCGCATCGCCCAGATCGAGGCAATGTTCAACACCTCCTGGCTGCCCTATGACCAGAAGGCCGCAGTGAGCAACGGCATCCTCGCCGCACTGGTGGCGAAAACCCGCCCCGGGCACGCCCGCGGCAAAGACATCATGCTCGCCGGGCACGCCCACGCGCTCGGGGCGGCGCTCGTCACACTCAACCCGAAAGACTTCGAAGTCGTCGCCGACGAGGTCGAGATCGTCGTCCCGGGGCTCCGCTGAAGCGGTCGTCGTGCCCTGAGCGAGGTTCAGCCGCGTGCGGCCCACCACTCCCGCAGGCGCTGCTCGGCGGCATCCGCTCCGATCACGCCCTCGTCGAGGCGCAGCTCGAGCAGGAATCGGTACGCCTC